>JAWKZN010000002.1:900000-1000555 GCA_041395945.1 Pseudomonadales bacterium | reverse complement strand
TAAGGCCGTGAATGACGCTCTCAGAGAATTCCTTAAGCAGAAGAAGCAGGCATAGGTTCGGACTGACGTCTAACCAGGAGCTGAAGCGAACGCTTGACTGCAACCTCCTTTCGCTGCCGCTCCAGTCGGCCGCCGTCAAGCGTCGCTTAGCTCGGCGTTAGACGTCATCGGCTGACATCTTCCGTAGTAGATGGATCGATAGAAGGCTACCTCGTGCTGTGATAGGTTGATCCTCATGAAAGTGACAGCAGCAGACGCACTCGAATTGCCTATTTCGGAACGAATTCAACTAGTTACCGAAATTTGGGAAAGCATCGCTGAGTGCCCTGATCAAATTAAGCTCACCGATGCTACTAAGGAGCTTCTGGCTCGCCGGCTGGAAGCATCTCGCCGTAATCCAAAAGCGGGCTCTCCCTGGGAAGAGGTAAGATCTAGAATCCTCAGCGGATGAGCCTCGAACTCACTGTCAGCCCGAGTGCCGAGGCTGACATCTTGGAAGCTTTTTCGTGGTACGAAGAGCGCCAATCCGGGCTGGGGCGCCGATTCATCGGTGAGCTTGATCTAGCCTTTGCGAGAATTCAGTCGGAGCCACTCTCGTATCAGGAGGATCTTCCGATGATCCGCCGTTGCGTACTTCATATATTCCCGTATCTCGTTTTCTATACACTATTGGATGATCGCATTGAGATATTGGCGGTGATCCATGCCTCTCAGGATCCTTCCTACATCACGGAACGACTTGACGCCTAACAAGGTGATGAAGCGGACAGGCTTACCTGTCACTTTTTCTGCTTACGCAGAAAAATCGCCAGGCGGCGACTGCCGCTTATCACGGCGTTAGACGTCAAGGCGATGTAGAAATCAATTAAGCTTGAGATTGAAAGGAAAAAACATGCTGGGTACTAAAGTAGCAATTTTATCGATGGTATCTGTTGTGTTGTGGAGTCCATTTGCTTTTTCGGTTGAAGACCCACAGGCTGTTGCGGAACGTTACTTCAAGGTTATGCAGACCGAGGGATTTACGGCTGTATCCCGGTTTATGCATCCATCCGCTCTGGCTGAGTTCAAAGCGATGTTGTTGCCGGTGTATGAAGCCGAAGCAGAGTCGGGACAGAGCCAGCTCAGAGATCTGACGTTTGGTCCAGACTCTACGTTCGAAACCGTAGTAAAAAGCGAGCCGGCGGTGTTCATGAGTGGCTTCATGAATCTGGTCATCGCACAAACCGGGGAAGCGAAGCTTAGCTTTGACAACCAGGAGATATTGGGCTTCGTGGTTGAGAACGAGCAGCGTCACGTACTCACAAGGATGACGATTACTGCAGGAGATATCAGAGTAACTCAGTTCGAAGTATTAAGCTTCATTCCGTTTGAGGACAGCTGGCTACTCCAACTTAACGGAGAGATGCAAGGATTAGCCGCGGCACTGGCGACCAGCATCAAGTCGCCGCAGCAATGACCAGTAGGTCAGCGATTGAAGTGCAACGGTTGACGCTTAACCATGAGCTGAAGCGAACGCTTGACTGCAACCTCCTTTCGCTGCCGCTCCAGTCGGCTGCCGTCAAGCGTCGCTTAGCCCGGCGTTAGACGTCAGAAGCAGATGAGCCCCACCATATTCAGAGAGCGTGGATACCGGTTCTTCTTCTTTTCACTGGAAGAATCAAGGATGCACGTTCATATTCGATCTCAAGACGGTGAGGCAAAGTATTGGCTTGAACCTCGTATAGAATTGGCAAAGAATTACCGTCTGTCCCAGATACAGCTTCGTCAGATCGAAGCGATAGTCGAGGCGCATAGAGATGAGCTTGTCGAAGCCTGGAAAAAGTACTTCGGAAATCGTAGTCACTGACATTTCTCCAGATGGGTTGTGGGTACTGATCGTCGACGAGGAGCATTTCCTACCCTTCTCTAACTTCCCTTGGTTTAAGAAAGCCACAGTCGAACAAATTCTGAATGTGATCACAGAGGGCCCTGGCGCGTATCACTGGCCCGACCTAGATATTGATCTCGGGCTCGACTCGATTCGGAATCCAGAAAAATATCCCAACGTCGCAAAGACTGACGTCTAACCAGGAGATGAATCGGACGCTTGACCGCGACCTCCTTTCGCTGCCGCTCCAGTCGGCCGCCGTCAAGCGCCGCTTATCTCGGCGTTAGGCGTCGTGGGAGCTAGCCGTGCAGATCTCGAGCAACTAATGGAACCGAGGACGGGCAACATCGCGCAGCTCATGGCTTGGGCGCAGCTGTTTGCTCCCCAAGCAACACGATTCCTGCTTCTTCTCACCGTGCCATGCGCCAGCAACGCGAGCATGTTCATCTGCAACGAAGTTGCTACTCAACATGAAATCGAAATGCCCTCGTCGATGATTGAGTGGACAGTGTCCTTAGCATCATCAAGTGAAGAACCTCCGCTCATTGTGGATGCGATATTCCCCAAAATGATCAATGAGGTCCCGTTTACGCGCGCCTTCGTCGATGAGTCTTCGCTCAACTACAGCTTCGAACTCCAAGTGAGCGAAGTCGATCAGAAGTCCATCGGGTTCAGTTTCGGAGCTACCCGAAGCTCACTCTTGCCGATGCGCTTCAAACTGGTGTACTCAGAGCATGGGAGTTGCCCGAGTGACATGTTCATCTACACAGCAATCGTGCCGTCCGACGCTTAGGTTCACATTTGAAGTGCAACGACTGACGCCTAACAAGGGGCTGAATCGAACGCTTGACTGCAGCCTCCTTTCGCTGTCGCTCCAGTCGGCTGCCGTCAAGCGTCGCTTAGCCCGGCGTTAGGCGTCATTGGATGCGCATCCGACGGATTAGGGAATTCGACACTCCACAGGTTGAGTGCGATGGTCGAAGGTTTACCGGCATGGGCAGAACATGCACACCTTTTGGCTAGCAGCCGCGATCATGATCATTGGTGTTGGTATAGAGAGCTGGTATTCGTGGCGGTTCCTAAGTGCATTGAGATCGCGACATCCAAGCCTTTGGGAACACAGCGGGTGCCGCAACTGGAGAACCGACTCAGGTCTGTTGAGTGCATGGCCAACAATTCAATATCTCTTGAGGCGCGAATATGCTGAAAGGGGACGGGATGATGAAATCGCTTTTTGCGAAGCACACCGTATGAAGGTCGTCGTTTCGTGGCTAATCGGCTTAGTGGGAGTTGTCGCGTTTTTCTCGACTTGGTTTCTCGTTGGTACTCCGGAGTGAGTACCCTAGAATTCACATTTGAAGTGCAACAGCTGACGCCTAACCAGGAGATGAATCGGACGCTTGACCGCGACCTCCTTTCGCTACCGCTCCAGTCGGCCGCCCTCAAGCGCCGCTTATCTCGGCGTTAGGCGTCAGACATGCATCAATCGACTAAGAACAAAGAACTTGGATTGGCGATCAACCGAGACATTTGGAATGCGAAGCGATTCGATCTCATTCCTGACTATTTCACAGAGGACTTCATCGCAGACTACTCTCCCAGGGTAGTAAGATCAGGCCGGGATGCGGTCCGAGCCATGGTTGAATCCTCCCATTCTACATTTGAGGATTTCAAGGAAACCGTTCATCTTGCTATCGCTGATGAAGAATATATTGTCCTGCACTTCACGATCAGCGGGCGTCAGGTGGGTGATTGGGGGCCAATCAAAGCAACTGGTAGATTCGTGAGCTATGACGAAATTGTCATCATGCAAGTGAGAGATGAAAAAGTATGTCACCAGAGAGGTGTTTCAGATGTTCTTTTGGCTCTACAGCAACTCAAGGCAATTCCTGATCCTGCCGGATTCACTGACGCTTAGATTCACATTTGAAGTGCAACCGAAGTAGTTAGCATTCATCCATCATCTCCTTCGGCGTTTTGAAGCCGTGTCGCTTCCTTGGTCGATTGTTCAGTTTGGTAGAGATCACCTCACAGCGAGCCTGGTTCACGAACATCATGCTCTTCCTCTTTGGAAGATACTGCCTGATCAAGCCGTTGGTGTTCTCGTTGGTCCCTCGCTCCCAAGCATGATGCGGATTGGCGAAGTAATACTTCACTCCGGTTGCTTCTTCTACCTTCTGGTAGGAGTGGAACTCGGTCCCATTGTCCGAGGTGATGGACTTGAACGGTAACCCGCTGTCCCTGATCAGTTGGATGGTTCTCGCAGCCGCAGCTTCCTGAGTCCGACCGTTTAGCTTGCCGATGAGCGTATACCCTGTTTTGCGCTCGACCAGGGTCAGGACGCAGTGAAGATCATTCGATCCCATCACCGTATCGATCTCCCAGTGACCTACCTGCTGGCGGGGCTCGATCACCTTCGGTCGTTCTGAGATGTGCCTTTTCCCTGCTAAACGACCTCTCGAATCGTATCGTCCATAGCGCTTTCGCTTTTTCTTGGTTGCGCATCGAAGGTGCTGGTAGAGCTTTCCTCCAGACTCCTTGTCGGCCCAGATGTATCGATAGATGGTCTCATGGCTGATTGAGCGTCCATCAACCATACGTCCGGATATCTGCTCCGGGCTCCATTGCTGACTGAGCAGGGCCTTGATCGGCTCGAAGTCTGCCTGGCTGAAGTGCCGGTTCCTGCGGCATCGGGAACGCCTGCCACTTGTGCGTTCCACCGCCTTGCTGGGGCGGTAAAAGCCATCATAGCTGGCGCTGTTGCGTCGGATCTCACGCCAGATGGTGGAGCGGTGTCTCCCTAGGTTTTTCGCTATCTCGGGAGTGGAGTGACCTTGCTTTCTCAAAGCCGAAATCATATACCTCTCATTGGAGGTGAGCTGGGTATACCTCATGTGTAATTCCCTTTTCTGCCAGGATTAAGGAACCACTGAGTATCCCAGTTCGCCTCTCTACAGAGGAGGGGATTGGTTGCACTTACTAATTGAATCCACGGCGTCTAACACGTCGCTGCAGCGGACCGGCGAAAGCGTCACGCCTTTTGCTTTCGCAAAAGCCGCGCCTCTTTCGCCGGCCGCTGAGCTCGAGCGTTAGGCGTCAACGTTGGCCGCTTTCGGATATCTTCTGTTTTTCGCCGCTATAGTGTTTCTGTCGCTAGAGGTGTTTCGTGCAGGAAAGAGCATTGCATCGGCCTCCTGGCCAGTTACCTCAGCGACTCTTGATCATTGGGATATGGAGTACCTCGATGGCGGAGACGCTGTGAACTTCTCGATGCGAGAAATTAAGTACTCCTATGTAGTTGACGGAAGGAACTACGTATCGAACGTGCTTGGCTATGGATTTCCGAGTTGGATCGGCGCTGAGATGGTAGATGGCGCACTCGGGAAGGTGTTCCGAAACGCGCCGAACCTCACCGTCCACTATAAACAAAGCCATCCTGCACACGCTGTACTGATAACGGGATTCAGGCGTTATCATGCTTTCAAGATTGTGATTTGGGCAATGCTGTCCCTCTTGGGAACTGCCGTTGCGACCGGAGGCTAGTGATGGGATTGACGCTTAGATTCACATTTGAAGTGCTACAGCTGACGCCTAACCAGGAGCTGAAGCGAACGCTTGACTGCAACCTCCTTTCGCTGCCGCTCCAGTCGGCTGCCGTCAAGCGTCGCTTAGCTCGGCGTTAGACGTCATGGGAAGGGGTGCAGAACATTTGCCACTATCTGATTTACCCAGTTTGGGCGTTACATCTGCCAAACTATTAGCCGAAGTCGGAATAGAAGACGTTCTATCTTTGCGAGAACACGGGGCCGTGGGAAGCTTTACGGCATTGCGGATGCAGTTCGGTAAGCGAATAACTATCAACTGGATCTATGCTTTGGAATGCGCGTTGTTGGGTATTGACTGGCGTCTACTGAGTGACGAGCGAAAGGCCGAGCTCCGCTCATCAGCGCGTCAAGTTATCGAAGAGCTAGATCGGTTTGTGTAATACCAACAGAAACGGACTGGGGGCGGGATTATTCGGTGTCTGACTAGTTTCATTTTTGAACTCCAACAGCGTAAATAGTGTAGTAGATCGGGGAAGCATCAGTCGACGCAAAGGCTCACATTTGAAGTGCAATCGGCGGGAGTATCCAGATGACGTCTAACCAGGAGCTGAAGCGAACGCTTGACTGCAACCTCCTTTCGCTGCCGCTCCAGTCGGCTGCCGTCAAGCGTCGCTTAGCTCGGCGTTAGACGTCAGCATCATACCGCGAGGATAATTTCTAAATCGTAGAAAGTAGAGCGAACGAAGTACTACGTAAGATTGGGCGCGTGGTGGTGAACTTCCAGAAGCTTGAGGGAATGCTGAAAAGCCTTGCGTCAGCGCCGAATTATTCTGGTTCCCTCGAACAGATCCAGCTGCAGCGCGTCAAGCATATTGAAGCGTTGAGGAAAAAATCGCTTGGAATGGTAGTCGCCGAATTCTTTGAGAAAGTATATGTAGGTGATGGATCAGAGCGTGCTGTAACTGATCCACTTGATTACGAACTGACATTCACTATCAACATGGAGGGGCGCGAAGAGTTGAAGTCTCTCCTTGAGTCGATTGTTTTGGAGCGCAACGACCTAGTTCATACGAGATTATTAAGTTTCGATCAAAACTCGACCGAAAGTTGCGCGGATTTGGAACGGTTCCTCGATGAGCAGTACGAGCGAGTTTTACCGGTATTTGAAAGAACGAAGTTTCTATTCGAGGTTATGAAAGAAGCGAGAGTGGCGCTCGCGGAAACACTCTCTGCGGAGATTATAGAAAATGGAAGGACTGACGTCTAACCAGGCGATTAATCGAACGGCTTGGACTTTCACTTTTCTTGCTTGCGCAAGAAAAGCGCCAGCCCGGCGCCGTCGCTTATCGCGGCGTTAGGCGTCGTGGGCCGATGTAATCAATGCCGTCATTTTGTGGGTTCTCCTGGTCGGGGCGTGTGCGAACGCGACCGATCAACCACTGGACCAAAACTATAGCGATGGCGCGTGCGCCGCTCCCGAGTCAGCATCGGACGCTCGTCGCAGGTACGGCATCACAATCTTTTTCGGCCGACCTCGCCCAGGGAATCCGAACCCGTACGAAAAGCTGCTGGGCATTGATGGCGATGCACCCATTTTGCAGATTTCTATTGACGACTACGCGGCCAGCGATAGTGTGGTAATGGACGTCTTTATGAACGTAGATGGAAACACCATTACCATGGTCGCCGCTCCAGACATTGAGTCAACGATTCCTCACTATCTTATGGGCGGAAAAGCAGCCGAAGAAGCTTGGAAAGCCTTTGAAGATAGTACGCCGACGATCAACTTCACCATCCACGGCCAGGAGAGTGTAGAGATACCACTACCCACGAGGGGACATAACGTCGTGGATGCGATGATCAACGGATGCCTCACGGTTGCTACATCGCAACTGAACCAGCCGACGCCTAACAACTCGCTGCAGCGGACCCACTAAAGTGTCCTCCTTTTTGCATTCGCAAAAAGGCCGCCACTCAGCGGGCCGCTGAGCTCTGGACGTTAGGCGCACGTGAGACTTCCTCCATTGACCGGCCGAAGCGGCCAGCGTAGATCGGCGCTTACCGCGCACTTTTGCACTCGACATATGCCTGAAATTCAACAGCTTAGTATTGACGAGCGACTTCAGCTGGTCGAGGCGATCTGGGACAGCATTGCGGTGGATACAAGTGCTTTACCTGTCGATCCAGCGCATCTCGAAGAGATTCGTGAACGCTTAGCCGCCTACCGCTCTGACAATGATCGGGGTGAGAACGCCTACGATGTCGCAGAGAGCATTCGTCGGAACCTGTGAAACTCGAGGTGTTCCTCCGCCGTCTCGCGCGGGAAGATCTTCAATCTGCAGCAGCCTGGTACCAGGAAAGACGCGACGGCCTGGGAGGCGAATTCCTCGATGAATTCTTGTCGTGCATTGAACGAATCGAGAACAATCCCGAACTCTATCCGGCCATTGACGATGATGTTCGGCGTGCGTTGCTCCGACGGTTTCCTTATGCAATCTACTATGTTGTCGAGTCTACGCACATTCAAGTCCTGGGGGTCTATCACTGTGGACAACACCCTGACACCTGGCGTACGCGTGTCTAGGTTCACATTTGAAGTTCAGCCGCTGACGCCTAACCAGGAGATGAATCGGACGCTTGACCGCGACCTCCTTTCGCTGCCGCTCCAGTCGGCCGCCGTCAAGCGCCGCTTATCTCGGCGTTAGACGTCAGAGAATCACTTCCAATGGAATTTGAATGGGACATAACCAAGGCTAATCAGAATATTGAAAAACACGGGGTAACCTTTGAAGAAGGAGCCAGTGTGTTCGATGATGACTTCTCCTTGACGGTATCTGATCCAGATCATTCTGCAGAGGAGAACCGTTTCTTGATTTTCGGACTTAGCAAGCAGCAAAATCACCTGGTCGTATCATTCACCGATCGGGGTGATAGAATTCGAATCATCTCCGCACGGCGGATGTCCCGCCGAGAGATACAAGCTTATGAGTAATGACAAAGACACTTTGAGACCCGAATACGATTCAGATCTCATAAGAACTGGTGTTCGCGGCAAGTATGTATCGAAATATCGAGAGGGAACAAACGTTGTTCTCATCGATCCGGATCTTCACAAGCTGTTCCCCGATTCAGAGGCGGTCAATCGTGCTCTTCGCGAGTACGCGAATCAGAAAGCGCGTGCTGCTGACGTCTAACCAGGAGCTGAAGCGAACGCTTGACCGCGACCTCCTTTCGCTACCGCTCCAGTCGGCCGCCCTCAAGCGCCGCTTATCTCGGCGTTAGGCGACATTTCTCACCGTTGAGCCAAGGGTTTTGGCGATCTGGGTCCTGGTCGCTCCTAGCGCTAATATGGCCTTCAGAATCAAGTCTGTGCTCACCGACATGTCACCGGCTTCAATCTTGGCGATACGAGACTGGCTAGAGCCGATCATTTTTGCGAGTTCGACTTGGCTGATCTTTTTCCGTTCCCTGAGAGATCGGAGTTTGTGGACGAGGAGCAGTCGCATCTCAAGATAGGCTGCTTCTTCATCGGAGAGTTCCAGAAACTCACCGACACTACCTATTTTCCAACCAGCTTTCTCAAGTGCCTTCTTTTTAACATGCTTCATCGTATCTCCTTATCCTTGCTCTGCAGATCTCGATTACAGACTTTGGCGTCTGGGCGGTCTTTTTCGAGAAAATCTCAAGAATCACGACCGCATCGCTATCTAGCCGATAGATGATTCTCCAGGTGACATTTTCATCTACTATCCGTAACTCGTGACATCGGCTACCGATGCTAGGCATTGGCCTAGAATGCGGCATGGTCAGGAGCTGTCCTTGTTGCAGCATCCTCAACAGATAGCCTGTTTCCAGCCTCGCTGCTGATGAGAATGGAGGTGATTTAACCTCTCCATGCAGCCAAACTATGGGTTTGTCTCGCTGACTCATGGGGTGCACTATATGTCAGATATGACATGTTTGCAAAGCTCGTTCAGGCTCACATTTGAAGTGCAACGACTGACGCCTAACCAGGAGATGAATCGGACGCTTGACCGCGACCTCCTTTCGCTGCCGCTCCAGTCGGGCGCCGTCAAGCGCCGCTTATCTCGGCGTTAGACGTCACGGAAGAACTTCCTACCACTTTACGCGTACACCGTATGTGCATACAATCGCTGCATGCAAGTTGTCTGGGATTCTCGAAAGGCCGCATCCAATTTCCGTAAACACGGTGTGGACTTCGCGGACGCGGCGATTGCACTCGAAGATGAGAGAGCTTTGACCATCCTGGACAGCGATCGCAGTGAAGTCAGATTCAAAACTTTGGCGTTAGATCCTACGGGCCGAGTACTAATGGTTATCCACGCTGAACAGTCTGAGGACACAATCCGAATTATCAGTGCAAGAAAGGCGTTGAAGCGCGAACAGGAAGAATACTTCCAGGGTGAAAAATGACGGCAAGTGAATTCTCTAAAGGTAAACGTGGAACTGTACTAAAGGCTGATCCGGGTAAAGTGCGAATAACCATCCGCCTTGATGCCGATATCATTGAGCACTTTAAGGGGAAAGTGCTGGATGCAGGCGGTGGAAACTATCAATCGCTAATCAACAATGCTCTACGACAACACATTGATGCGGGAGCTAAGGATCTGGAAAAGCGATTACGAAAGATCATTCGCGAAGAACTGAGAAAGGCCGGTTAGGGTGACGTCTAACCAGGAGCTGAAGCGAACGCTTGACTGCAACCTCCTTTCGCTGCCGCTCCAGTCGGGCGCCGTCAAGCGCCGCTTATCTCGGCGTTAGGCGTCACTAGATAGTGCCCACAGTACTTCGAATAGGCCCTCCAGATTCTTCTGCTATTCAAGTGATGGGGAAGAGCCGATTCACGTGCATGTCCAAAGGGACAGGTCGATTGCCAAATTGTGGGTTGATCCACTTCGACTGGACTACGGGGATTGTTTCAGGGCCTCGGAACTGCGGCAGATTGAGCGTATTATCGACGAGCATCGGAGCACCATCATAGAGGCGTGGAATGAGTACTTCGGCAGATGAACTTTTTCGGCCTATCGCCGAATCGGTCTCTTTCAAGGACGATTCTCTGATCGTCGAGTTGCGAGATGGCCGAACCATATCTGTACCAGTGTCCTGGTATCCACGATTAGAACGATCTTCCGTGAAGGAGCGTGCGAACTGGGAAATCCTAGGGTCAGGGACAGGTATCCATTGGCCAGAGATTGACGAGGACATTAGCGTTGAAGCTTTGCTCTCTGGGAAACGATCCAACGAATCTCTATCGTCGCTCAAAAAGTGGCTGGCCTCACGCGACGCCTAACCAGGAGATGAATCGGACGCTTGACCGCGACCTCCTTTCGCTGCCGCTCCAGTCGGCCGCCGTCAAGCGCCGCTTATCTCGGCGGTAGGCGACACATCCAAGAGTGAAGACAACAGAATACTTTCGCCACACGAGACTCCGAAAGGATCGGCAGGAGATCCAAGATGCTTGGGTTTAAATGGCGCTGAATCAGCCGATTCGGGAGCGTGTGCAGTCGGATGGTCGATTCCAGCGCTGGGTGTACATCGAATCCGAACGGAAGTACCTTAGGGTGATCGTGCTGGAAGATGGCGAAACCGTGCACAATGCCTTCTTCGACAGGAGTTTCCGCAAGTGAAAGTGAAATACTTCCAAGACACAGACACGGCTATTCTAGAGTTTTCCGATAAAGATGTGTCAGAAACCCGCGAGATCAACGAGAACATATTTGTTGATCTCGATAGGGATGGGAACCTAGTAAGCATGACCATTGAGCATGCCAAACAGCGCGCATCTCTGCCCGACGTAGTGGTCGAGCAATTCGGCCGTGGTGTCGCCTAACAAGGAGATGAAACTGACGCTTGACCGCGACCTCCTTTCGCTGCCGGTGCAGTCGGCCGTCGTCAAGCGCCGCTTATCTCGGCGTTAGGCGACAACAAGCACTTGGACCACATTTTCGTTCTGAGAGTTAGTTAACTTCGCAGTGTTATTGCCTTTCATATACTGAAGCCAAATCCCAAGTGCCAGAACCCTTCGAATGCCCAGACGTCTCACTAAGACAGAAGCTGGTACTCACCAAGCTCTAAAAAATACATCCTATGAAAGCACTGTTGTCAGCTGGCTGATGCAAGACGGCTGGCAGGTGTTTCTTCCAATACTCGACCATGGTCATCAAACTGATCTGCTGATATCGGATGGCCCGCACTTCTATCGAATTCAAGTGAAGACCATAGAGGCCAAGGGCAAAGATCAGGTCGTCCATAATTGCTGGCAGGGTAGTCACGTTGATTATGTGGTCTATTTCGTGCGAAATGGGGCATGGGGGATGATTGCTCCCGCGTTTTCTGAAAAGAAGCGAGAGCTGAGGCATGAAGAGCACCGTAGATTTGAGCGAAATAGGAAAAGTTTTCTTCGAGAATTTCACCTCATTTAGCATCGAGCAACCTATTGATGGTTCGTTGTCGCCTAACCAGGAGATGAATCGAACGCTTGACCGCGACCTCCTTTCGCTGCCGGTCCGGTCGGCCGCCCTCAAGCGCCGCTTATCTCGGCGTTAGGCGGACTGGAGAGGCCCGCGTGAACTTCACGATCTCTGAGGCTTCCGCGAAGCTCCCGAATGAGCCCTACCTCACATTGCTCCTTCTCTCTGCATTTCCCAGACCTCGCGACGAGCAAATTCGTATCGGCCAAGAATTCCACGACTCACCCAGTCACCTGTTCTGGGTTGCCTCGGTAGAGCAACACCCCATTGGCGGATGTGCCGTCATCGAATCGGGACCTGATCTGGCCATCGTTAGGTACATGGGCGTCGAAGATCGGCTACGAAATCAGGGCGTAGGACGTCAATTGCTCGAAGTTGCGATCCGGAGTACATCGAAGCATACAATCCAAGCCGAGACTGGTGACGATGCAAAAGACTTCTACGGCAAGTGCGGGTTCTCGGTTTTGAGCCTCGGCGAAAAGTACCCAGGGGTCATTCGCTATGTCTGCACCTATTCAAAATCAAGGGCCGCTAAACCACGACGTTAGGCGTTATGAGAGTAGCGCCATTCAATGTCTGCTTTGTGCCCTGAGCAGTCACTGCTCAATTTGGTTAGGATTGCAATCCCGGCTTTGTTGTGACCGAACATGAGAAAGTCTGCTCAGACCGCTATCAAGCTGATTGAGTGGGGTGCCGGTCACCCCGTGGTTCTTATCCATGGTTCCGCAAGTGATCACCGAACCTGGGAACACCAAATCGAGGCGTTTGGTGCCTGTTTTCACGTTGTAACCTACAGTCGCCGTTACCATTGGCCCAACCAGAAAATCTCCGATGGCGCAGAATACTCAATGGCCGAGCAGGTCGATGATTTACTGGAGTTGCTTCTTTCACAGGACACGGCTAACGCGCACTTGGTTGGGCACTCGTACGGTGCGTACCTCGCGTTGATGGCCACCATACGAGAGCCAGGTTTGGTGGAGAAGCTCGTGCTTGCAGAACCCCCTGTGATACCGCTTTTCACCAGCTTTCCGCCAGAACCGCAAGAAATCCTGGGGTTGCTTGTAACCCGGCCCAGAACAGCGGTGCCAATCATCAGATTTGCAGCAACTGGATTAGGACCGGCAACTTCCGCCGCAAGAAAGGACGATATGGATGAAGCTATGTCGTACTTTGGGAATGCAGTATTGGGTAGCAAGGCATTTGCCGCCCTGTCGCCGACCCGTTTGGAACAAGTTCGAGTTAATTTCAGCAAAGCAGAACTGCTGAGTGACACGTTTATGTTGCCGCTGAATCAACGCGATGTGGCCAACATTGAGGCGCAAACTCTGTTGGTGACTGGCGAAAAAAGCCCCACATTTCTGCATCGCTTGACCGATCGGTTGGAGGAGCTAATGCCGAATACGGAACGCATGAAGATCCCGGAAGCGTCGCACATCATGCACGAAGATAGTCCCGAAGCCTATAATCAAGCCGTATTGTCGTTCCTTCAAAAGTGAAAACTGGCGGTTTTTGTCCGATAACGGACGAAAGGAGATCAAGAATGACGTCTAACCAGGAGATGAATCGGACGCCTGACCGCGACCTCCTTTCGCTACCGCTCCAGTCGGTCGCCCTCAAGCGCCGCTTATCTCAGCGTTAGACGTCATGGATATTCCTCCAGCCACTCGACCTTCGCTTTCTGGTTACATTGAATCAGAGAAGTTGCTTCCGTGGAGATGGGTAGACTCGCGAATGGCCGTGGCACGAAACTATTGGATTTCTACTGCCTCGCGAGGCTTCCCTAGTTCACGTCCGGTCTGGGGCGTATGGCGTGATTGTCATCTCTACTTCAGTACTGGGTCAGCGATAGCGAAGAACATTTCACGTGACAACAGGATTCAGGTGAATCTCGAAAGTGGGGACGAGCTTGTAATACTCGAAGGGCATGCGTCTGCGATGCCCGGGCAAGATGTAGATTTCTGGGTCAGTGCATACCGAGAGAAGTACAACTGGGAGATGCCCCGCACAGTAGAAGGGGTTTATAGAGTAGTACCTGCAAGAGTGCTCGCATGGTTCTGTGACTCTTCAGGCTTGGATGGGGGCATGCTCTTTTCGAATACGGCAACTGAGTGGCGTTTTACTGGTGGCGTCTAACATGAAGTTAAAGCTGACGAAGGAACCTGTCACGTCAACTGCTTGCACGATTGTTGCGACAGAACCGCTTCGCAGCTTAACCTGGTGTTAGACGGCGCAGGGAGGAGTCAGTGCGCATCGGCTGCAGGAGAGAACCACATGTGAGTTGAGTCATTCGCGCGTGTGAACGCTGAATACCCGACGCAAGGGCGGTGGTCGTTCAGGGTGAATCGCCTGGTGTCTGATAACAAGGAGGTGGTTACACAAGTGAGCGTCACGGACGGCGAGCGGAGCGCGGAGCCCATCTCGTTCTTCACAGTGGTCAACGGCTAGATCACCCAACTTGTCGAATTCCGGCCAGAGCCGTTTGCACCGGCAGCAAACCGGCGGCACCTGGTAGAGGTCATGTCGTGAGCTGTAAAGCGCCTTCTAACCCCTCGCCCAAGCGGAACGCCAACGGCATGGCGCCTGGTCCGCGATGAGCTGAAGGTATTCCTGGTCCTCGCGGTCCGCCGCCACGCTGCCACCCGCTCAGCTCGAACGTTAGGCGACGGGTTGCGCGCCGAAACCGAGGGGCTCATCATCCGATCGTTTTCGGAAACGGCTATCCCAGCATACGCGGCCATCGTTGCCGACCCACGCGTGACCAAATACCTTGCAGACGGTTCACCCAATAGTCCAACAGAAGCCGAAGCCTACGTTCTCGACTGTATCGATGGAGATCACGCCACAGGTATCTCGCGCTATGCGGTGCTTCTCCAATGCGATGAATCGCTCACAGGCTTCTTTGGCTTCAAGGAGCTGCCGGCCTGCATTGATTTTGGGTGGCGGTTCGTTCAACACGTGTGGGACCAAGGCTATGCCACGGAAGCTGCCCTTAGAATTCTCGCGTACGGGCTCGAGGACCTCAATCTAACCAACCTGGCGGCGGGCTCTTTTACTGAAAACGTCGCGTCGATCAAGATCATCCGGAAGCTGGGTTTCAGGCACGTACAAGGTGATCAGTTCCATGGCAAAGCAACTGTCCGCTACTACCAGCAAACCATCATCTAACAAGCGGTTACCGCGGATCTAATAGGGCGTAATCTAACCTGCGTGCGCAAGTTTGCCACCGCCCTGCCGGGCCGCTGAACCACGGCATTCGACGTCATCGGAAGAGTCGTCCAAAAATGTCCGCCTTCGACCCAATCCAGACGGGGTTGGAGACAGGCGATACCGTTTCATGTTTAATCAAGAGCATGTGCCGATGATATTGGCCAAGTTGTCGCGGGGCTTGCTGTCGTCATCGGGCTTGTACTGGTAATACTTCAGCTTCAACAGACGAATGGAATCGCCAGAACCCTGTTGCAGGTAATGACATGAACAAGAGGTTTTCCAAGGCCCCGTTGTTGCTGCTGTTTTGTGCCACAACGGTACTCGCACTCGACCCGCCCCGGCTCGACGGGTTTCCCAAACTCGACCGGATTATCGCCGACAACAATTCCGGCGATCGCTTCGACGATTTTGCGCGGCAAGCCGGTGTCGTCCGGCAACTTCGCGAAGCCGTGAACATCCTTGCGGGCAACCGGCGCCGGAACAACCAGCTGACGCCCGACGAGGATCTGCGTGCGGCAACCATCAGTACGTATTTCCCGGCAGTAACACTGCGCAAGCTGGGCTACGCCGATGGCGAGCACGCGGCACTGGCGGCGCGCGGGCGTGCACTCACGAGCGAAGGCTTCGGCATGAAGCCGAAGTCCCGGTGGGACAAGCAGACCGACGAGGAGATGGCCGAATCGATAATGTTCATTGCGGGCATGGTGGTGTTCATGCTGCCGTTCCTGTATCGCGAAACGCGTCGCTTCGGTATCAGGCAGAAAGACCCGAAGCAACTGCTGGCCGGGTTTCACCGCTACACGCCGCACTGGCTCATCAGTCAATATTCGAAGTGCGAAAACTGACGCCTGAGCGGAAGATGAATCGGACGCTTAGCCGCGACCTCCTTTCGCTACCGCTCCAGTCGATGGCCCTTAAACTGTCGCTTATCTCGCCGTTAAGCGTCATCAAGACGTCACGCTGAACAATTTGCCAGTAACGGAGCACATATGGCGCACTTCATAGACGGATTCGTTCTACCGATTCCTCGCCGTAATCTCGACGAATACAGACGCCTTGTTGAAGCGACTGCGGGTATCTGGAAGGAACACGGCGCACTTGATTACAGGGAATATGTTGGCGTTGACTCAGTGCTTGAGGGGACGCGGTCATTTTGTGAATTTTCAGGCGCAACGAAGGATGAGGTCGTTGTGTTTGGGTGGGTGGTGTTTGAGTCTCGTGAAGTGCGTGATCGAGTAAATGCAAAGGTTGCGGCTGACCCTAGAATGACGGAGCTAATCAACTCATTTGGTTCGGGTTTCGATGCCAAACGGATGGTATACGGCGGTTTCCAGGAGTTCGTATTGTTATCTGGCACCGATAACGAAAATTGAATTACTGCACACTTCCTTCGCTACCGCTCCAGCCGGCCGTACTCAGGCGTCGGATATCTCGGCGTCAGATGTCATGAGAACAGCTCCATTCAATGTCCGATTTGCCGACAAGAGACATTGAACCCCCTCTCGCAATAAGAAACACTACAAAACGTCCCAATATACTGAGCAAAACCTATGCCTCGCCTCATAGACTTGACAGCCACGCTGGACCCAAAGAAACGCGAACAACTACCTGAAGCAATGAAGATGGCAGGCGTTGTGCTATCTCCAAATATTGAATATTTACATCCAGCGGAGGCAGGGGGTAAAGACCAATTTTGCATGTCGTTGGGATGTTCGCATGACGAGCTGCCAGACGGTGAAGGCTGGGGTGCGGAGAATCTCTCAGGGTTCAACTCTCACTGCGGGACTCATGTAGATGCGCCATTGCACAGTGGTTCTCAGTGCGAGGGTCGAAAATCCCGGACGATTACCGACATTGATCTAGAAGAGCTTTATAGACCAGGTATCGTTCTGGATGTTCAAGACTGGGTTAAGCCTGGTGAAGAAATAACGATTGAAATGCTGGATAAAGCACTGGAGAAGACGGAAACAAAAATCAGCCAAGGCGACGCTGTACTTATCCGCACAGGCCAGGAACGCTTCGACATAGGCGACCCAAGGTATTTCAATTATCCAGGAATGAGTCGAGCCAGTACGCTACATCTGACTCGGCAGGGGGCTACGATCTTAGGAACAGACGCGCTCGGCTGGGATCGACCATTCGGCAAGATGACGGAGCAGTTCCGAGCAACTGGAGACAAGAGCTTGTTGTGGGATGGCCACAAAGCCATTGTCCAAAAAGAAGCGTTCATCGTGCAACAGATGGCCAATCTGGGAGCTTTGCCCCTTAGCGGCTTTATGGTGGGATTTTTCCCAATCAAACTCGCTGAATGCAGCGCTGCTCCTGCCCGCGTCGTAGCTTTTTTGGATCAGCAGTATGTCCGTTCCTGGCCGGAAAATGATGAAAAGAGATCAAGAGTGAAGCCTGACCAGGAGACGAATCGGACGCTTGACCGTGGCTGCCATCCGCTGCCGCTCAACTCCGCTGCCCTCAAGCGCCGCTTATCGCGGCGTCAGGCGTCATGAGAACATTCATGAAACGTCTACTGCCTGGCGTATTGCTAGCCTGCACCAGCCTGGTCGCATTTGTCTTTCTTCATCATGTGTATGGACTGGTTCCCATACGCTGCAACGAGAGTCTGACCAGCTATTCCGGGCTTCGGACCGAATCAAACGTGCTGTGCTGGATAACGGGCTGGACTGACTATTCTGCGTATTTCAGATTTCATGAATCTGACGAATGGGCGCAGAATTCCGCGAAAAAAAAAGATATGAAATATCTCGGGGTGATGTCGCAGGAACGCTGTATTGGTGCTTCTGCAGAGATGAATCCTTGGTGGTTTAATATTGGTGAAAATTCGCGCGGTGACTGTTGGCAGTTAACTATGTCCAGCTTCCGGCATATCCTGTTTTATGATTCTGCAAGTCAAGTATCACTATTGCGCTCCTTCAGTTGGTAAGAAACATAACGGTCAGGGAAGCAGAAACGATGACGCCCGATCAATCGTTGCAGAGAATCATTGACCCGCCGCCCATTCTCGATTTCGCAGCAAATTACCGTCGCCTCAACTGACTATTGAAGCTGGTGTATCCCGTTTCCGCCAGCGATAACAAATCAGCGCGCTGCAGGTTTCCGTCAAATGGTTCCCTATTCGATATTTCATTCAACATCCTCCTCTCCTGATCCGGAGAAGAAATGCTGCGTCAACCAACTGAACCGGCAATCAGGGAGCGACCTTTTTGCTGCGACAGGCCGCAACTAACACGTTACGGTCACCAGGCAGCTTCGCGTCTCGGCGACGGAACAAAGAGTTGTGAATGTCCGTTGTTGGCCGATATCGTAGGAATGGAAATCAGGAATGACACATAACCAGGAGATGGATCGGACGTATGACTGTAACCCTGTTTGGCTGCTGCTCCCGTCAATCGCCATCAAGCGCCGCTCAGGGGGGGTATTAAGCGCCAGATGAGTATTGGTCGCGGTTCGCTGAAGGCTACCTTGATCGCTTCCACGTTCTCTCCCGTGGCGGCCATTGCTATCTGTTTCGCATGGGTAATGGTGACTCCAATTCTGTCGCCCGAAGACGCAAGTTTTCTGGGGTCCTTTAATGCTGCAGTTCCAGTCGCCATCGCCGGTGTTTCCTATATTCTGGTGCTCACCATCGGAACGATGGCTCATTGGCTGCTGCTCACCCTCGGCCTTAACTACTGGTGGAGCTACGCTATCACGGGATTTGTCGGAATGGTGCCACTCTGGTTTCTGGTAAGCGACACTTCGCAGATCCTTCACCTGCTTTGGATGTCAACGATCTCAGTTCCAACGGCAATCAGCTATTGGTGGATCTATAACTATGTCACCTTCCATCGTCTCTGACCGCTGGCGCTGGACCTGACACATGCATCTTCCGGTTCTCCCTCGGTTGATCTACTCGCTGGTTGCGCTCTGGGCGATCGCTCTTGGTCTCCTGTTCGTAATGGATCTGAACGATCCGAGGCAGATGCCTTGGAGCGCGGATATCCTGCTCCTGGTAGAGGATGAAGTATTTCGAGAGTTGCTGTCGATCTTCACGCGGTTCACAGGGGGTCTGCTGCTGGGTATCGGCCTCGTTTTGTGGATGATAATCCTGCTGCCAAAGCTTCACAGTCCTGAAAGAGCAAATGTGATTGCTATGGTTTTGTGCCTCAGTGTATTACTCCCTCAGATCTTCACCTGGATTCAACTCGGCCTGCCATCATTGAGAATCGCATTGCTTGGTGCGGGTGTTGTCCTGGTAGTCGTTGCATTTGTGGTGGGTAGAACCAGAGCAGGAAAGCAGCAAGATGATGTCCCGCCATAGCGACACAGAGAACGCCGAAGAGCGACTCGCCTTCTGCGCGGCAGTATCCGCTCCGCTTGCTGCCATCGCTTTTCTCCGACATTCGTCGGCAGAAGCCGTCATCCACACCATGGGGCCGAACTATGATGTCTGTGAAGATGTCGCATAGTCACATGGCTCTTTAAGATGCTCAAAAAGATCGCATTTACACTCACACTGATCCTCTCCTCGGCAATCACGCAGTCCGACGCGATGTTTTTCGACAGAAAATATCATGGAGTCAGCACGGCCGAGTGGCTGTCCGGAATCAACTCCAGAACACCTTTCCATTGGCGACAGTTGGCTGCCGTTAAGCCTCGCCTGATTCGGTGTTAAGCGACACAGGAAGATTTACAGATGGCACATTTGGATCACATCATTCTCAAGGTGAACGATCTCGAAGCCAGTATCCATTTTTATACTCGAATCATGGGTTTTGCGAACGCCGGTGTTGATGGGCCCTTCACTATCATCCGAAGCGGCAGAGACTTCCAAATGCAACTCGCGCCTTGGGGAACCCCTGGCTACGAACATTATGCGTTTTCGGTTTCGAAAAACGAATTTGAGGATATTTTCCAGCGAGTCAAAAACAACGCCATAGAATACGGGCCAACTTTTGATTCGGTAGGCTCAAACACGGGGCCAGGGATTGAATCTGGCGCGAAAGGTGACGCTCCGACCTTATACTTCAACGATCCAAACAAGCATCTTATCGAGATTCGAACATATGAATCAGGCGACGACCAACCAGGAGGCGAATCGAGCGCTTGACTGCAGTTTCCCTTCGCTGGCGCTCCGACGGACCACCTTCAGACGCTGCTTATCACAGCGTCCGCTGGCATGAACCATCATCCTGTGCTTAGACGCTTTTTTCCAGCCGTACCTTTCTACATTCAGATCACCTCAGACCGGCTTAAAGTGAGCACACCGAAAATCGTTCGAGTGTTCGAGGACAAGCCTGTCGTTGCGATCGACCTGTCTGGTCGAAAGCCCAAGGTGGCAGGGTTTGGAGCGAAGGCGGAGCAGTCCTCCCACAAACTTATCCGGCCGTTCAGCCACAACCGGCTGCTTGTCCACGAGTTTGAATCGGCAGCAATGCTCCTGAAACATGCACTCGCCTGTGTCGCCGGGGAGGGACTGCTTCGCCCTGCTCCAATCGCCGTCATTCATCCGATGAAAATCCCGGCGGATGGTCTCACCGATATCGAAGATCGTGTCTTTCGGGAACTGGCGCTTTCCGCCGGCGCCAGGGACGTATACATCTGGCAGGGTAGAGTGCTCACCAACATGGAGCTGACCAATGGCGTCTATGAAAATATCGCCTAGCGGTTGCGAGGCAGTGGACCGCCTAAACCGTTACCCGAATTGCCTTCGCAATCTGGCCGCGGGTTCGCCGCTGTCCGGCGTCATCCTGAGGGCACCTACAGGTCCGCTTAGTGACCTAAGCCACCCTTTGCTTTGTTACCGGCTATGGTTAATTACCGGGGTCAGCTGTGTCAGGACGCATCTCCACCCATCTGCCGTGCGGATATAGATATCAGTGACCCACTCGTCCGCTTCAATTGGTGCACCCTGAAACGTCCCGGTGTTCTGGCCACGACCGGTTACGACCGCAACATCACCATACTGCTCCGCTCTCACAATCTGCTTTGTCATCGATGTATGTACAAGCGCTCCACTGCCAATGATGCCGAGAACGATCTCGCGGCTGACAGGGCCGCTCTCCGGGTTCACCAGCACCCAATCGTCGGTAATGCAGTGATCGATTGCAGCAGGGTCGTTTGAGACCATCGCGGCGTTAAAACGATCTTCAATTGCCTGGAAATCCCGCAGTAGCTCGGTTTGCGGTTTCATGGGGTTTCTCCTCCAGCGTCCCATCGACTCTGCATTTCTTCGGGGCTCACTTCGTCTGATTTGCTCGCTATGAACCAGCTATGCCCGAACGGATCTGCGACCATCCCGATCCGGTTGCCATGAAATTCGAGTTTGACGCTCCGCAGGAGCGTTGCACCCTCGTCCAGCGCCTGTGCGACGAACGCATCAGCATCATCGACTTCCAGGTGCATCTTTATGGGGGAGCCGCCCAGGGTGTTTGGTCCTACCGCTCCGAAGTCAGGATACTCGTCAGAGATGAACACTCGAGTGGAGCCGAAAATCAGTTCGGCATGGCCGATTCGCTGATCGGCTGGATCAATAAGCTTGAAGTCGACGATGGCGCCAAATGCTCGGCAATAGAAATCGATGGCATCGGCTGCGCCTGCGACCGTCAGATAAGGGCATAGCTGTCGAGGTCGTGCTATGGAGTCTGACATTGGCGGCTCCGGCTGTTTGTTGTACGATACGTTACGCAACGTTACGTAATTGATCAAGGGCTCATGGCGAAAGATAAACAACCCCGCAAGACTGGCCGCCCACGAAGCCAGACAGCGCGAAAAGCGATTCTGGAGGCTGCATACCAGATTCTCATGAACGAAGGGATAGGCCGTCTGACTGTGGAGCGGGTAGCGTCGGAGACGGGGGTCGGCAAACCCACAATTTATCGGAACTGGGCGAATGCCCACGAATTGGCCATGGCAGCTTTTATGGCCCAGCCGGTCAAGGCATTCGACAGTCCAAAGGGATCGGCGAGGCACCGCTTGCAGGCCCACCTTAGGAGCGTGGTGAGGACTTTCTCAACGCCACGCGGCCGCCAGATCACCCTGACGCTGGCATCGGCTGAGCAGGAGAGCGAACTGGTGAAGGCGTTTCGAAATCAGGTGATACTGAACAGTCGAGAAGTCGGTCGAGCGATACTTGAAGAAGCGATTGCCGATGGTAGCGTGATGTCCGCAACCCCGGTCGAGACAGTGCTCGATATGCTGTATGGGCCGCTATTCTTCAGGTTGCTCGTAGGACACACCAAACTGAGCGACGAACTGGCGGTCCAGTTAGTTGAGACAGTGTTCAAGGGTATTGGCAAGGAGCCCTAGAGTGGCCACAGTCAAAAGAACGCAAATGTTTATTGGCGCTCCAGTTGTCGAATTCTGTCAATTTCGTCGCCCCTGCCTCAACCAGCTGCAGATATCCTAAGCGATTGAATCTGTGCAAAAAGCAAACTCCCTGCTCCTTATTCTCGGTGTGGGATATTTCCTGCTCAATGACACGGATATCGTCGATCGATTCACCGACGAACCTTCGCTTGCCAATTCGGTCATCATTGATGCTTTCAATAGCGGGAAGAGCGATCTTCAGGCTGGTGGAAGCGGCAAAGTCGTCAGGGTCCTGCCGGATGACAACACGGGAAGTCGACATCAGCGGTTCATTCTCCGAATTCCGTCAGGCCAGACCCTGTTGATGGCACACAACATCGACCTGGCACCCAGAATCGCAGGTCTGTCAGAAGGGGATGACGTTGAGTTTTATGGCGAGTATGAATGGAATGACCGCGGTGGAGTCATCCACTGGACTCACCATGACCCGCAGGGTCGTCACGCTGACGGGTGGTTGAAACACCGCGGAAGGATTTATCAGTAGACGCGAACAACCAGCCGCCTGACAAGGTGATGCCGTGCCTGGGCCGTTCCGCAGCCAATCTTTTCCTCGCAAGGCGTTAGTCATCACATGCAGTTCACCAGGCGACTGAGGGAACCGATAAAGAATGGTGAGATCACGACAAGCGTGCGGATCTGGAAAAGCCCGCGCGTCAAAGTGGGCAATCGATACGTTCTGGATGAAGGATATATCATCGTTGACAGGCTGAACGAGATCAGTTTCGAGGACATTACACCGAGAATGGCGCGGGAGTCAGGATTTGCGGGAATCGCAGATCTGCTCAAAGTTGCAAAGCATGGATCTGGTGAATCAGTCTATCTTGTGGAGTTTCACTATGTGTCAGAACTCGAGGGGTGAACTGACGCCCAACCAGGTCCATGCAGCGAATACCATGCTGGTCGTCTTTCGGCGCTTGTACTAGAGCCGGGATGTCCTGCTGCTTTTGCAGATGAAATCGCCAGGCTCGGCCACGCCTGAGCACAAGTTTCCGTTCGCACCGGCATCTGGTGAAATGGGTTCTTCCAGACATGACCACCTCGCCGATGCCACAGAACATATACGACGACCCGCAGTTTTACCGGGGTTATTCCCAGCTGCCGCGATCCATTGAGGGGCTCTCCGGTGCTCCGGAGTGGTCTGCTGTTCGATCGCTGCTGCCTGACCTGAGAGGCGCGCGTATCCTCGATCTTGGGTGCGGGTTCGGCGCATTCGATCGCTGGGCCGTTGAGCAGGGGGCGCACAGCGTTGTAGGCATAGATCTGTCTGAGCAGATGCTCACCCGAGCGCGGGAGCTGACCAGCAATCCATCAATTGACTATCGCGCCGGAGATATTGCGCAGCTGCAGATTCCGGAACAGAACTTCGATCTGATTTACAGCGCACTGGCGTTTCACTACATCGATGATTTTCCTGGACTTTGTCGTGCGATGCGGCGGAAGCTTCGTGATGGCGGGCGACTGGTTGCAACGATCGAACATCCCATATTTTCTGCGCCAGGTGATGATCAGTGGCGAGAAGTTGATGGAAGATCCATCTGGCCCCTGGACCGCTATCTCGACGAATCGATGCGACAGCGCAACTGGTTTACTGAGGGCGTCATCAGGTATCACCGCACGATTGCGAGCTACATCAACACTCTGGTCGCAAACTCGTTTCAGATCATAGAGCTCATAGAGTGGGGACCGGATGAACAGCAGCTGACAGAACATCCTGAATGGGCTCGTGAAAGAGATCGGCCGATGTTTCTGATCTTTGCGGCAGATGCGACTGGCTGAGGGAGCGCTGCCTGCAACCTGTCGACATGGTCATTGCTGTGGCGCGCTGGAAGGGTTCAGATATTTATGAACAGTCTCAATGTCACCATCAGAATGCTTGGTGCCGACGACGGACAGGTGCTTGAAAGCGTCGCGGACGATGTATTTGACAATGCGGTCGAAAGGCATCTGACAATGGAGTTCCTGGCGGATCCTCGACACCACATTGTGGTAGCGATGGATGAGCGGGGAGTCGTCGTTGGCATGGCGAGTGCGGTGCACTACCTGCATCCAGACAAACCCAACCAGCTCTTCATCAATGAAGTTGGCGTTAGCGGGCCGTTTCAACGGAAAGGCATCGGAGCACGGCTGATGGCTGCTTTGCTGACTGTTGGCGAATCTCTGGGTTGTACCGAAGCCTGGGTACTTACCGATACGGACAACGTCGCGGCAAGATCCCTGTATGAGGGCCTCGTTGCTGGCACGCAGGAACAGACATCAGTCATGTATTCTTTTCCGCTATCTGCTGGATCAGGAGTGGCTGTGGGAGGCGAATCAGTCACCAATCGCGAAGTTGTACACTCCAGACTGATCGATGCCGATCCGGGCCGGGTTTTCGACGCGATTTCTGACCCGGGGCGTCTGGCCCGATGGTGGGGGCCGAATGGATTCTCGAGTACCTTTCACGCGTTTGAGTTCAAACGCGGCGGAAAATGGACGCTCACACTGCATGGGCCTGATGGCACCGACTACCCGAATGAAAACGTTTTCGTCGAGATTGTTCCGCAGCGGCTCGTGATCATTGAACATGTTTCTGAGGATCATCACTTCGTGCTGACCATCACGCTGGAACAGGATGAGGGCAGTACGCTGGTGCGCTGGGAGCAGGTATTCGACACTGCGGCGCATAAGGACGAGGTCGCTCCAGTCGTTCTGAAAGCGAACGAACAGAACCTGGATCGGCTCGAAGCAGAAGTAATGAAATCAGCCGAATGAATTCGAGTGATCCAATGCTGCGGGGTTTGTATCTGTTTGCGGAAGATGTCCGTAAATCGGTGAAATTCCATGAACTGCTGGGTCTGACCTCTGAAGTGGTCAGTGATGACTTTGCGAGGTTCACCTGGACAAACGGTGCTACGCTCGAGATTGGATCGGCGAAACTCACAGCCAGCTACGATCCGCAATGGCAGGCACCGGGGAATCCCAGTAAGAACACGATCAGCTTCGAATTTTCAACCGCACAGCAAGTCGATGAGATGCACCATCGAATGGTAGAGGCCGGGTATACCAGCCAGCTGGCGCCCTGTCTTCCGCCCTGGCAGGCCCGATTCGCCATTGTGATTGATCCCGATGGCAACCTCGTCGGGTTACACGGACCAAGAGATCTGACATCTGACCGAAGGCGGGAAGGGGCTGGCGGGTAAATGCATTAACTGTGATCGGTATGCCGTTGAGACCTCAGTGAGTGAAATGGACAAATTGTTTCGATTAACCGGTGCTGCGCAGCAGGATCTCAAGGTCGAAGAGTGGCTGGGTAGTTGTGAAGGTGAACTGGGCGCCCTGGCTCGAAAGTGGTTCTCGCAGATCCGCAGATCAGGAGACGATGTCCTTGAGCTCATTCATGACGGCTGTCCGGTCGCCTGTGTGAACGATCTGCCCTTTGCGTATGTCAACGTTTTCAAAGTGCATGTTAATGTCGGATTCTTTCAAGGTGCCGATCTGCCAGATCCCTTGGAACTTCTCGAAGGAACCGGCAAGCGGATGCGCCATGTGAAACTGCGGCCATCAGTCGATCCGCAGGATGAGGCGCTCCGGGCCCTGATCGCGGCGGCGTACAGGAATATCAGAACTATCGCAGGAGCTGATCAGATGAATACGCCTGTCCCGGTTGAGGTGAAAAAGGTGATTGAAGGCTACCCGCCAGGCATCAGGAAAAAGATATATGCGCTGCGCGGTCTCATATACCGCACGGCTGCTGCCACGGCGGGTGTGGGTCGATTGACCGAAACGCTGAAATGGGGAGAGCCGGCCTACCTTACTCTGGCATCGAAATCCGGCAGTACGATCAGAATCGGCTGGAAGCAAGCGGCGCCTGAGCAGTACGCAATCTATCTGAATTGCCAGACCAGCCTGGTGGATACCTGTCGAACCCGCTTTCCGGAGCTGAAGTACGAAGGCAACCGGGCGATCGTTTTCAACGAAGCGGAGTCCCTGCCTGAAGCTGCAGTCTGTGAATGTATCGAGATGGCGCTCGTCTACCATCAGAAAAAGAATCAGAAGAACAGTAAAAAAAGGAGCAGAGAGAAAGGACACAACAAGGTGCGTGCAGGTTGATCACCGGAAGCTGCTTCTGTGCCGCGATCACCTGGCAGCTGAACGGTCGTCTGCAGGATGGTCGCGCCTGTCATTGTTCGAGGTGCCGTAAGGCCTTCAGTGGGGCATCCTCCGCGTACGCAGAACTGACACCCGGTAGTCGATTCCAGTGGATTACCGGTAAAGAGAAGCTGGTGATACATGCTACCGGAGAGGAGTGGGGGCTTGGATTCTGTGGGGTCTGCGGATCTACCCTCTGTGGTATCCGGCGCGGCGAGGTGCATGGTGTGACGCTGGGCTGTGTGGAGGGTGATCCGGGTGTAGCCATCGAGCAGCATCTGTTCGTCGGCTCAAAAGCGCCCTGGGATCACATCGGCGGACACGCCCCCCAGTACCTTGAGCATCCTCCGCCTCGTAACTGAGCAACAGGCGCGCGCAATGACGAAATCCCAGCTTCCAGCCGGTGGAGGTTGCAGGATCAGTCTTACAGCGCGATATTCCCCAGTCGCGCTCCGAAAAGCGGGATTCCATCATGAAGCACGCGTCTGTCGAGACACTCACAGCAATTGCGCCACTCCTGCGAAAAATCCGGATGCTTCCCGGGATGCAGGAAAAGAAACCCGGGGTCTTCTACCGGAGGTCGAAAGCCTTTCTGCACTTCCATGAGGAAGGTGCGTGCCTTTATGCGGATGTACGCCTCAAGGAACCCGACTTCGACAGAATGCCTGCGTCCAGCGCGCAGGATCAGCGTGTTTTGTTCAAAACCATCCAGGACGCGGTAGACGGATGAACATTCAGGACTACGGCGCGATCGGGGAGATTGTGGGGGGCGTCGCTGTCATCGCCACTCTGATCTATCTGTCCGTGCAGATGCGCCAGGCCAACATCGCCACCCACAGGAGCATGTATGCCCAGGCGGCAACCAGTATCTCTGAATTCTGGCTTTCCCAGGAAAGATGGGAGCAGCTGCTGCGCCGGATGCTTCGAACGGCAGGCGGGCGTAAATACCGGGAGACTCGTCGCGACTCATTCCATGGGGAATTTTCAAAATATATTGACGGCATTCTGGCGACCGAATGAATCGGGTCGGCGTCGCAGGGAGGGAAGATGGCTGAACGGAAAACCCAGGAGAACAATGCCAGCGTACGGGTGTTCCTCGAGTCTGTGAAAAACGAAACCCGACGGAAAGATGCCTTGGCGGTGTTGAAGATCATGGAGTCCGTGACAGGCAAACGGGCGAAGATGTGGGGGCCGAGCATCGTGGGTTGCGGCAAGCACCACTACAAATATGCCAGTGGCCGGGAGGGCGACATCTGCTCTGTTGGTTTCGCGCCACGGGTCGGATCCCTGGTGTTTTATCTGGGGAACTTCAAAGGCCGGGCGAAGATGCTGAAGGAAATTGGCAAGCACCGTGTCGGGCCCGGTGGCTGTATCTATATCAACAAGCTCGCCGATGTAGACGTGAAGATTCTGCAAAAGATGATCGGCGAGGCTTTTCGGCACGCGGAGGCCGGGTGAAGGACTTCGGCCCGGCCAGTTTCGGTGAGATCTATGCCGAAGGTTATGACCAGGAGCATGATCCCGGCACGACCGACGAAGCTGTGGCCTGTCTGTGGGATCTGGCCGGGATGGGCAGGACCCTGGAACTCGCCATCGGTACCGGCCGGATCGCGCTGCCGCTCGCGTTGCGTGGTCTGCCTGTGCAGGGCATCGACGCCTCACCGGAGATGATCGCGAAACTTCGGGAAAAACCGGGTGGAGAATCGATCCCGGTGGCAGTCGGCGATTTCGCGGATGTGGATATTGAAGGTTCCTTCGACTTCGTCTTTCTGGTTTTCAATACCCTGTTCAACCTCACCTCCCAGGCGGATCAGGTGCGCTGCTTTCAGAATGTCGCGCGTAGACTGACAGACAACGGCCGGTTCCTGGTGGAGACACTGGTTCCGGAAGTTGGACTGTTTACCGAGGGGCAGAGCATTCGTACCCGCTACGTCGACAGGGATTCGGTAACCCTTGAAGCCGCCATCCATGATCCGGTCGCTCAGACCGTGCAGTATCAGCGGGTCAGGGTCAGTGCCCAGGGCATGGAGATGCGTCCACTGCCGATACGTTATGCCTGGCCTGCCGAAATCGATCTGATGGCACAGCTTGCAGGCTTGCGTCTGAAGAACCGGTGGGGTGGCTGGGACCGGTCGCCGTTCACTGCAAACAGCCGTATGCATGTGTCTCTTTATGAGAACACAAATTCTACTGGCTGATCCGGCTCCGGCCTGGGTATTCACGATGGCTTACAGTCTCTTTGCACTGTCGGTGCTCGCAACCTGGTGGTACTTTCCGCCGAGACGATGAATCCCTTCCCCCTCAAGTCGCGGATGAACCAGGATACGACTATGAAAATCGGCTATCTCACACTGGGTACCAACGACCTGGAGCGCGCCGGGCGTTTTTACGACGCGCTGTTCACCGAGCTCGGCGCGCGCCGGCTGATGACCGATGAACGCATGCTCGGCTGGGGCCATGCACCGGGGCAGACCATGTTCTCGGTGATCACACCATTCGATGAACGGCCGGCGAGCGTGGGCAACGGAGTTATGATCGCCCTGGATGTGGAGACCCCTGCCAATGTGGAAAGGATCTACGCAAAAGCGCTCAGTCTTGGTGCGACGGATGAAGGCCATCCCCACGACAGGGGCTCCAGCATGGGATTCTACGGAGGTTACTTCCGGGATCTTGATGGCAATAAGCTCGTCGCCTACTGCCTGGGTTACGAACCCTGAGCGTTGAGCAAGACAGACAGGAGATGAATGATGGCACTGGGTGAACTGGGTCAGATTGCCCTGCCGGTTAAAGATGCCGACCGCTCCGGGCAGTTCTACGGTGGTGCTCTGGGTCTGCGGGAACTGTACCGCTTCGGCAGTCTTGTGTTCTTTGATTGCGCCGGGGTGCGGTTGATGCTCGAAGGGGGCGACCGACCTGTCGAGGCCGCGGGTGGTGTGTGTCACTATTTCAAAGTGGATGACATCGAAGCCAGTGTTGCGGATCTGAAGTCCCGGGCGGTCGAGTTTCTCGACGAGCCACACTGCATCGCGAAGATGCCCGATCATGAGTTGTGGATGACGTTTTTCAAGGATCCGGACGGACATATGCTGGCCCTGATGGAGGAGCGCAGATGAGCGGCCCTGCGCCTGCCGAGGCTGACCTCGGTGTCCGATACGTCGGGTTCTGGGTACGACTTGTGGCCACGCTGATTGATTCCGTCCTGTTTCTGATGATCATTTTTCCGGCGATGTATTTCATCTATGGCTCGGAATATTTCCTCGGAGGTGAGGGTGCCGGCGGCACCTGGGACGTGGTTTTCAACTATCTGCTGCCGATCGCTGCCACGCTGCTGTTCTGGAAGTATCGTTCTGCCACCCCGGGAAAAATGATTTTCGGTGCACGCATTGTGGACGCGGACACCCTCGGTGCGCTGTCAACAAAGCAGATGGTCATTCGTTACTTTGCCTACATTCCGTCGATTCTCGCGCTCGGCCTCGGCTTTCTCTGGATCGCCTGGGATCCGCGGAAACAGAGCTGGCACGACAAACTGGCCGGCACACTGGTGGTGAGGTCCCCGAATGGATGAAGCCTGGCTGATCCTGAGTGTGCTGTTCGGCGCCATCGGCCTCGGCATGCTGGTGTATGGTCGGCGGCAGAAGCGAATGGTGCCTTTCGGAGCCGGGCTGGTTCTGATGGGGGCGCCCTATTTTTTCGATAGCGCCGGGCCACTGATGTTTCTGGGACTCGCAGCGATTCTGGGCTGCTATTTCTTCCGCTATTGAGTGGCGCTCATGCAGATTGAGACCCTCACCGACAGAGCCGACCTGATCATTCGGAGGATGACGCTGGAAGCGGACGAGTCGATGTTCTGGCATCGGGACCACTGCCACCGATTCACCGTGGTCGTACGGGGATCGATGCTGGGTATCCGGTTTCAGGACAGTGGCGAACAGATCAGCGTGCCCGTGCACCCCGGGCTTGCGGATTGGGACGCGCCCGAATCGCGGGTCCATCAGGCCAGAAACCTCGGCGATGAGGTCTATGAGGAGGTCGTGACCTTTTACCGGGACGTTGCCCGGCAGGATCCTCAGCCCTCTGTGCAGAGCCGGGTGATGATCTTCGGCAATTCCGGCTCGGGGAAATCCACCCTGGCCCGGACCCTTGCCGCGACTCACGATCTGGCGCACCTCGATCTCGACACCCTGGCCTGGCTGCCGGGCGACACACCGACTCGCGCACCCCGTGAACATTCCCAGGCCAGAATTGCGGAATTTCTGAATCAGCAGCCACGCTGGGTGATCGAAGGCTGCTACACAGACCTGCTCGAATTAGTCACCACTGAAACTGATCGAATGATCTTCCTGGATCTGCCGGAAACGGAGTGTGTGCGCAATGCCCGGAACAGACCCTGGGAGCCACACAAATATCCGAACAAGGCGGCACAGGATGCGAATCTCGGAATGCTGGTTGACTGGATCGGTCAGTATAGGGATCGGAGTGACACCTTTTCATGGGAAGCACATAAACAACTCTTCGACGCGTTCACAGGCAGCAAGGCCCGTTATCGGAATCCACCCGATGAGCGATAATTCATCCCGCGCACTCTGTGCAACCGATGCCCTGCTGGTGATCGATGTGCAGGTCGGGCTGATTTCGGGTGCGTTCCAGGAACCCCTGGTGTTGGAACGGATCAATCAGGCAATCGGCAAGGTCCGCGCTCACGGCGGACGGGTGATCTTTATCCAGCACAATCATGCTTCCTTCGAGCCTATGCGGGCGGGGGAGCCAGGCTGGGTTCTGCATCCAGGACTCGAACGATCGCCGGAAGATGCGGTCGTGCAGAAGACTGCCTCCGATGCTTTTTTCGATACCGGTCTGGATGACACCCTGCGTACGTTTGGTATTGAGCGTGTGCTGGTGAGCGGGCTGATGACTGAGTATTGTGTGGACGCGACCTGCCGGGCTGCACTGAGCAGAAACTATGCGGTGACATTGCTCAGCGACGCCCACACCACGGGCGATGCGCACCTGAAAGCCGCCCAGATCATCGATCATCACAATCGGGTGCTGGCGAATCTGGCACACCCGAGACGGACCATCGAAGTCCGTACTGTGGCAGCAGTCTAGGAGCGCTCGCGGCAGGGAGGGAGAAACATGGCGAGACTTGCTGAAATCGTATTCGACAGTCTGCAGCCAGCCCGACGCGCCCGATTCTGGGCACAGGCGCTGGAAGGCTATAGGGTGCGCGCTTACGATGTTGCGGAAATCCACAGGCTGGCCGCCCTTGGCCATACCCCGGAAACTGATCCAACGGTTGCCGTGGACGAACCAGGACCGACGCTCTTTTTTCAGCTGACCGATCGCAGGAAGACGACGAGAAACCGACTGCATCTCGATCTTCGCGCAGAGCATCGCAGGGAAGAAGTTGATCGACTGTGTGCACTGGGCGCTTCGGTGCGGGACGTTCATGAAACTTACAGCGTGCTGCTGGATCCGGAAGGCAACGAATTCTGTGTGCAGGATGCCTGAAGCAGACGCGGAGGCTGGACGATGAGCGGTATCACTACGCTGCTGCTGGATGCAGACGGTGTGATTCAGAAACCAGCCCCGGGCTGGCGGGAAAATCTCGGCGCGCTGTGCGGTGATGAAGTGCGACGGGAGGAATTCCTCGCGGCCGTTTTCGCAGCCGAGCGACCCTGTCTCACAGGTGATCAGGACTTCGCAACGGCCCTCGAAGCGGTGCTCGATCGCTGGGGGAGTCGAACTTCCCTGGAAGAAGCCCTGGCAGTCTGGACCCAGATCGAAGTCAGCGAGGAGATGCTGGCGCTGGTGGACAGGCTGCGCCGGAACGGCTGGCGGGTTGCGCTGGCGACTAACCAGCAGACCCACCGGGCGGCGCACATGTCCTGGGCGCTGGGCTACGCCAGCCGTTTCGACGCGCAGTGCTATTCCTGCGGCCTGGGTGCTGCGAAACCCGACGTGAGTTACTTCGCAAAGGCGCTCGCCATACTCGACTGTCCGCCGGAAGCCGCCCTGTTTATCGATGACAGCCCCGCGAATGTTCACAGTGCCCGGTCAGCGGGTCTGTCTGCGGAGGTATTTTCCCTCGATCAGGGTCACACGGCCCTGCGGGACATTCTGCACAGCTACGGCGTTCAGTTGCGCTGATGTTCCTTGTACGCATGGCGAAGCGGGCTGACCTGGGCGCCTTCGATCCGATCGACGCAGTGGCGGATCAGATGTTTCCGGCGGGGCGACTGCCGGATGTCGCAGCTGATGTGCCGGACAGCGCCTATCTGCCATCCCTCGAACAGGGATGGCTGCGGGTGGCTGAGGTGAGCGGATCGGTGGTCGGCTATCTCTGGGGTATCGCACACGAGGATGTGCTGCATCTGCAGCAGCTTTCGGTACACCCGGATCAGGGTCGCCGGGGCATCGGTCGCGGGCTGCTGGAGGATGTGATCCATGCCGCTGCCGCGGGCAGCATGCGTGCTGTCACACTGACGACGTTTGCGGACATCCCCTGGAACGCACCCTTCTATCGAAGCGCAGGGTTTGAAGACATCACGGGGGAGTTGACCTATCCCCACGTGGATGCCGCGCTGCGCCATGAGCGGGCGCTCGGTATGACCCGGCGCATTGGTATGGTCCGGCATCTTGACGCGGAGACGCTCATGCACGCCCACGTCGCGGCGATGTACGAACACAACGCCAGAGACCGCATGCTGTGCATCAACGACTGGCTGAAACGGCCTGCTCCCCTGTTCTGGATGGGGCGTACGGCGAATTCCTGGAGCTGGCGTTTGCGCAGCGACCTGCCGATTGATCAGAGTGCGGCGCTCGAAGCCGCCCTGCGGAGCTGGCGCTGGACGGATTCCGCTTCCGCTGTGGAAACGGCAAACCAGCGGGCTGAGATGGTCCGGCTGCTCGCGGATCTGGGCGTTGCCGGTGAGACAGTTTCGGGACCGACTTTTGTGTGCAGGAAAAACTTCACGCATCCGCTATCGGGTCGCTATCAGACCAGAGCGGTCACCGCAGCGCAGCAGGGACTGTTGCGCGATGGTCTGGAAGCCTGGGTCCCGGACGTTGCTCATCAGCAGCCCTTTGTCGTCAGTCTTGACGACGACCAGGCGGTCTCGGTCTGTGCCAGTGTGCGGATAACGCAGACGGCCCACGCCGCCGGGGTGGAGACCCTGCCCGCTTTCCGCCGCCGCGGTCACGGCGTCAATGCGGTGGCGGCCTGGGCGGCAAGGGTGCAGGCTGCAGGTGCCCTGGCGCTGTACAGCACAACCTGGGACAACGCGGCTTCCCGGGCGGTCGCCACGCGGCTGCAGATGGTCGAGTTCGGCTGGGAGATGCGCATTGGGTGAGCCATCCGCTCTGCTGCAGACGCTGCGGCTGGGTCTGCTCTATTTCAGTACCGTCTTCCTTGCCGGGTTTCTGCTGGGCGTGCTGCGTACCTTGTGGCTGGCGCCCTGGATTGGCGAGCGATCGGCAGAGCTGGTGGAGTTTCCGGTGATGCTGGTGGTGATGGTGCTTGCCGCCCGCATTGTCGTGCAGCGCTGTCCGCAGCGGACTTCACTACTCCTTATCGTGGGTGGGATCGCGGCACTGGGCGTGCTGGTGTTCGATGTGCTGGTGGGACTGTGGTTGCGTGAACTGTCTCTGCGGGAAATACTTTTCGAGCGGGATCCGCTGACCGGCACGATCTACTATCTGATGATCGGTCTGCTGGTGTTGTTACCCGCTGGACTCGCCAGAATCCGTGGGTAGATGGGTTTTTGCGGCCGGACAATCGATAAGCGGTTATGTGCCAGTGGACAATTGAGGTAGTTGCAGGTGATTGAAAGAGAGAACGGCCGGTGACCGAACAATCCAAAGCAGACAGAAAGGCGCTGATCGACGAATACCGGCGTACGCCGAAAGACATGGGCGTGTACTGCGTACGCAATACCCGTAATGGCCGATGTCTGGTTGCCGCGAGCCGGGACATCCGCGCGCGCTTCAACCGCCACCGCATGGATCTGAAAACCAACAGTGACCGCAATGAGGCACTGCAGTCCGACTGGAATGAATGGGGAGCGGACGCCTTCGAGTTCGAGATTCTGGATCTGCTGGAGCCGCTGAAAGATCCTGGCTACGACCCTGGGGAAGATCTGGACGTACTCGAAGCCCTCTGGGTGGAGAAACTGTCCCCTTTCGGTGACAGGGGCTACAACAAAGTGCCGAAGCAGACTTGAGACAGTGCGCGGCAGATATCCTTTCACCCGAATGGCGGTCACCTCGATAGCAGGAGTGGAAGGCGCTGCTGCATCACTTTTATGATCCGTTTCCCATCGTGGAGCACTTCACCGAAGTTTCCTGAACGGTTCGCAACTCGGGATGCACGCCGAACCGGGTCTGCAACGGGAGATCGAGCGAACATGGTCAATCTGAAATCTGTCTCTCCGCAGCTGCTGGTTGCCGATCTGAATGCCGCCATCGCGCACTACGAGCAGTGTCTGGGCTTCAGCAGAAAGATCGACTACGGCGGCTTCTACGGAAGCGTCGAGCGCGATGGGGTGGAGATTCATCTCAAAGGCGCGGACAAACTGCCAGGCGCCAGAGCGCACGTACTGGACAACGACCATGTGGACGCCTTCATCGAAGTCGAGGATGTGAAGGGGCTGTATACGGAGCTGCAGGCTCGCGGCGCTTCCATACTTCGGGCCGTGACGCGGCAGCCCTGGGGCGCGGAGGACTTCTACGTACTCGATCTCGACGGGTACGTGCTGTGCTTTTCCGAGAGGGATTCGGGTGACTGATCGGTCAGCCCACGGGGATACTCAGGGCTTCGATTTGAAGAAGTCCAGCGCGCGCTGTCGTGCAAAACGGTGGTCGACGATGGGTGCCGGATAGGGCCCGGCATTCGCCGCGGCAGATGCCGCGTCGGAATCGGCGAACAATCCGTCCGCCGGTGCCAGGGACTCGGGCACGAAGCGGCGTACGAAGCTGCCGTCCGGATCGAACTTCTTCATCTGACTGCCCGGATTGAAAATGCGGAAGTAAGGGGCCGCGTCTGTTCCGGTGGATGCGCTCCACTGCCAGCCGCCGTTGTTCGAGGCAAAGTCGCCATCGCGCAGATGCTGCATGAAATGGCGTTCTCCCTCGCGCCAGTCGATGAGCAGATGTTTGGAAAGGAACATGGCGCTGACCATTCGCAGCCGATTGTGCATGAAGCCGGTTTGCGCAAGCTGACGCATGGCCGCGTCGACCAGCGGATAGCCGGTCGCGCCCGCTTTCCAGGCATCCAGGGTGCCCGGGTCCTGACGCCACTGCAGTCGATCGAACTCCCGGTGAAATGCCTGGCCCCTGCTCACATGGGGAAACAGGGCAACCACGTGGCGATAGAATTCGCGCCAGATCAGCTCGCTGATCCAGGTATCGATGCCGGGAAAGGGACCGGGTTTTGCATTCAGGCGCCCGCCGTTGCGCTCCCTTGCAGCCGCGAGCGCGCTGCGCGCGGACAGACTGCCGATGGCCAGGTGGGCGGACAGACGGGAAGTCGCGTGCTGATGGGGAAAATCCCGGTTCGACGCGTAGCCGGTGATCCGGGTGTCGAGGAACTCGGTGAGCCTTTGCCGGGCGGCGACCTCCCCTGCCGGCCAGTCCGGGTCCGCCGGGAGCACGGGCAGGGTTGCCAGCGCGGCGGCACGCGCAGTGCCTGCAGGTGGCTGGGTGTTGGTCTTGCGCTGCGGTGTGGTGCGCGGTGCGGGCAGCGGCGTGTAGTCGTCCGGTGTCAGAGTCTCGAGCCAGCGCCGCTTGAAGGGTGTGAACACGGTGTAGGGTGATCCGGCGGCGGTCAGCACAGAGCCCGGCGGCAGGATCAGTCCGCCGTGACGCTGCTCGAAGCGCACGCCGCTGTCTGCGCAGGCGCGCGCCACGGCAGCGTCACGCCGCATTTCGTTGTATGGATACTCGGCGTTGCTGTAGAGCGCCCGGGCACCGGTCTCCCGCAATACGCGCACCATGACCCCGGGGGCGTCTGCGAAGGTGGGTGCTGCTTCGATGCGCAGGGGAATCTTCAGGCGCTTAAGCTCGATTTCGAGTTGCGCCAGGGTTTCGCGCAGGTAGGCGAGCCGTACATCGCCGACATCGTGTTTGCGCCACTGGCGCTCGGCGACCAGAAAAACGGCGGTAACACCGTCCGGGTGTTGCTCGCAGGCGTCCCACAATGCGGGATTGTCCACTGTACGCAGGTCGTTGCGGTACCAGACAACGGCGGTCACGTCCGCTCGGCCGGCTGGTTCGACGGGTCGGGTCTCGATACTGGACACAACAGCATCGCGGTAGTCTACGTGGCCCGTTCTCGTGACGGAAATCCACAGGCGTGGTGCGGGCACTGGATGAGCGGCACAATCCCGTTCATGAGAGCAACCGGTTTCATCCTGCAGGCCAGCTACCGTATCCACAACGGCGTGCCGGTAGTGCATCTCTACGGGCGTCTCACCGGTGGGGAGACCTTTCTGGTGCGCGATCGCCGGCAGCGGCCACATTTCTATGTGCCCGCACGCGCGATGGAAGCCGCCCGCCAGGTGGGTGCCGTGCGGGTGGCAGAATCCACGGAGCGGACGTTTGCGGGCACCCCGGTTGCCCGGGTCGAAGTGGCGATACCCCAGGATGCACCCGCGGTTCGCGATCGCCTGCATCAGCAGCAGATCCCGACCTACGAGGCGGACGTGCGCTTCGCCGTGCGTTATCTCATCGACCGCAACATCCGGGGCGGCTGCGTGATCGAAGGTGATGCGCAACCGGGCGACGGTGTGAACTGGGTCTTCGATGAGCCGGATATCGGTCCCGCGGATGCCGAGTTCGCGCCCCGGGTGCTGTCCTTCGACATTGAGACTGACTGGGCGGCTGAGCGTCTGCTGGCGATCGCGTTGCACGGCCGGCATCCTCAGAGCGGGGAAGTGCTGCTCGAAGAGGTGCTGGTCGTGGATCCGTCCGGGCGCAACATGCCGCCACTGGCACGCGGCTTTCCGGACGAGTGCAGCACGATCGACGCCTTCTGTGCCCGGGTGGCACAGTTCGATCCGGATGTGCTGACGGGCTGGAATGTCATCGATTTCGATCTGAGTGTGCTGCAGCGTATCGCTGTGCGGGTGCGCACGACCCTCGCCCTGGGCAGGGGGCCGGGGCAGATCCGGCTGCGCGCAGCGCAAGGCTACTTCGGCAGCGGCAGTGCGGATATTCCCGGGCGGGTGGTGCTCGATGGCATGGACCTGGTGCGCGGCGCCTTCCTGCGCTTCGATGAATACGGTCTGGATGCGGTGGCGCGTGTCGTCCTCGGTGAAGGCAAAGCGCTGGAAGGCGACGTGCACGATCGGGCCGCGGAGATCCTGCACCGTTACGAACAGGATCTCGAAGGCTTCGTGCGCTACGCGCATACGGATGCACGGCTGGTCGTGGAAATCCTCGAGCGGTTGAATCTGGTGCCGCTGGCCATCGCCCGCAGCCGTCTTACCGGGATGACGCCGGATCGGGTGTCCGCCAGCATCGCCTCCTTCGACTTTCTTTATCTGGCCGCGCTGCGCCAGCGCCATGTGGTTGCACCCAGTGTGCAGTCGGATGACTCGCGCGTGCACGAAGCACAGGCGGGTGGCGAAGTATTCGAACCGGTGACCGGCGTGCACGACCTGGTCTGGGTATTCGACTTCAAGAGCCTGTACCCGAGCCTGATCCGAACCTTCAACATCGATCCACTCGGCTACGTGCCCGCAGAGCGCGCGGAGCGCCAGCACATCCGCCTGGTCAACGGTGCGGCGTTCGAACGGGCGCCGGGCATCCTGCCCGGTATTCTCGATGAGCTGTTTCCGCGCAGGGAGGCCGCCAAGCGGAGCGGTGACGCCGTGGCGTCCCAGGCCATCAAGATACTGATGAATTCCTTCTACGGCGTGCTCGGCACGCCGGCCTGCCGGTTCCACAATCCCGATATCGCCAATGCCATCACCGGCCAGGGACGGCACTTTCTGAACTGGAGTCGTGAGTGGTTCGAAGCGCGCGGCTACCGGGTGCTCTACGGCGATACGGACAGCGTGTTCGTCGGCTCCGGGGCGGAAGAAGCTACAGCGGCAGAGGCACTCGGGCGGTCGCTCACCGCGCAGTTCAATGCCGACGTGGCACGCTACATCGAATCACGCTGGTCGGTCAGCAGCCGCCTGGAACTGGAATTCGAGAAGCTCTACACCAAGCTCTTCCTGCCTTCGGTGCGGCACGGTGCCGGTGGTGCGCGCAAGCGCTATGTGGGACTTAAATCAGGCGATGCGGCGGACGCGCTTGAATTTGTGGGCATGGAAGTGGTGCGGCGGGACTGGACCGAGCTTGCCAAGATCGTGCAGCGGGAACTCTATGCCCGACTCTTCCGGGACCAGCCGGTAGCCGATTATCTGGCGAAGGTGGTGAAGCAGCTGCGCGCCGGTGATCTGGACAATCAGCTCGTCTACCGCAAAGGCCTGCGCAAACCGCTGGAGACGTACACGGCTAACACACCACCCCACGTTACCGCAGCGCGGCGGCTGGTGGAGTCCGGGCAGGCAGTGCCGCGGATCATCGCCTATCTGATGACGGTGTCGGGTCCTGAACCGGTGGACATGCTGCGCAGCGAGCCGGATCGGGAACATTACCTGGAACGACAGATCCGCCCGGTGGCCGAACCTGTGCTGGCGACCCTCGATCTCGATTTTGCTCAGGTAATCGGCGACGACCGGCAGATGGGTCTGTTCTAGAAACCTGTAACGAGCATTTCCGGACCGCTGTGCCGGGTCTTCCCCGGTGGCAGAACAGACGAGGCCTTGCGGCCCCGTCTGTGTTGCAGCTGAGCTAGCTCAGATCCGGAATGCGCCAGTGCGCAGCAGGTAGGAAAATTCCTCCCGCTGATCCGGATCCAGCATCACCACGATCTCTTCCAGCGCCGCCGCCGAGATGGCCTGCAACTGCTCGGCACTCTGCACCCGGGGTGCGAGTGCTGCGCGGATGGCGTCGATGGATGAGTCTGCACGAGTGAGCAGATCGGCCAGACTGCCCACCGTCTTCTTTTCGTCGAGCGCGGCCTGCTCCTGGGCCACCTTCAACTTATCCAGTGCTGCCGCGAGTTTGCGGCGCTGGGATTCATCGAGGTCGAGCTGATAGCTCAGATAACGCAGGGGTCGGCGCGCGCCGAAGCCGCTCGAACGCCGGCCGGAGTGGCTGCGGTGTTCGTAGGCGGACGACGACCGCTTGCCGCGATCGTCTGTGTCGTTGGGACCTGCCCAGCCATAGGCGTGCGCATAGCGGGGCCAGCCGAGCCAGCCGTAACAACCGAAACGAGAGTGTCGCATGGGAACCTCCAATCATGGTGGCGACGCGTGCTGCGCGTTGCCCACCTGGGGTGACATCGCCGGGGTTCCTGTTCGCTGGGGTGCAACGCTCGAAGGAGCGCTGCGCTTCTCCTTTGTCTGGTCGGCCTTTTATCTGGTAGGGCAGATGTCTTCGGCTAACCCTGCGAACCGCCACCGGCGGGTTGATGCGCCGGCTCAAGGCCTGGCGCAGTCGGGAGATTAACATGGCCCCGCCGTGTCGCCCAGAGCAGGACGGCCGCGCACACCAGCAGGTAGGCGCTGCCGCCTTCGACCAGGATGGGCGGCCACAGTGCCGGCGTGGTCAGTGCGCCCCACCAGAGAAAGAGGCCTGTGGCGGCCAGTCGCAGCCACTCCAGCGCTGTACCCCAGGGCCGCCCTTCCAGCCAGACACCCTGTACATAGAAGCTGTAGACCAGCAGTGCCGCGGCAATGAGGGTCGGCATCTGCGGAAGACCGCCATAGAGCACGTCGAAAGTGGCGACCAGAATCACCCAGAACCGGGCGAAGATGTAGGCGCGGGCGAAGGCGGATACCGTGGGTGAGAACTTGGGCGCACGCCAGTCGCTCCTGGGCTGATCGCGCAGATCTCTGGGACGCCAGCCCGGACCTTTGAACCAGAGCAGGAATCTGTCGGCGAAATGCCGGGTGCGCAGCATGTCGGCGGCGCCTTCATACCAGACGTGAAAATTTGCCCACAGAGGATTCCAGCTCGCCAGTGGCACGGTCGTGCCGTACACGCAGGGCTGGGCGGGGTCTTCGTCTTTGAAGGTACGGAACAGGCGGTCCCAGACAATGAACACCCCGCCGTAGTTGCGATCCAGATACTCCGGGTTCCTGGCGTGATGCACCCGGTGGTTGGAGGGTGTCACCAGCAGCCATTCCAGCACACCGATCCGCCGCACGTGTTCGGTATGCACCCGGAACTGATAAATCCGGTACTGGTCTGACGCAGGGCGGTGGAGAGATTGAATTCCTCACTCTGGTGATGGGCCACATGAGACGCCCACAATATTCGCCACTCGTGACCGTAACGGTGAGAGAAGTAGTAGCACAGGTCGTAAGCGACGAAACCGGTTACCCATACCCAGGCATCTGCCTGATCCATGCGGATCAGCACTGAGTCACCAGTCAGCGCACTGTAGGCGGTGCTGCTCTTTACTTAAAATCCGGCCGGTGCAGTAATTCCGAAGTTCAAGTTCAGGGAGATTCTCGATATGCAGGAGCAACTGGCGCTGGTGGATCAAGTGTATCAGCTGGTGGTGAATTTCCTCGTCACCTACTCGTTTCAGCTGCTGGGAGCAGTGCTGGTACTGATCGGTGGCTTCATGGTCGGAGGCTGGGTGTCCCGTCTGCTGCTTGGGGTGCTGGAACGCCGCGAAGTCGATGTCACCCTGCGCCAGTTCATCGCCAGTACGGTGCGGCTGGTGGTGGTCGGCATCTTCCTGATCGTGGCGCTCAGTCAGCTCGGGGTCAGTATCACCCCGCTCATTGCCGCCATCGGCGGTCTGGCGGTGGGGGCCAGCTTCGCCCTGCAGGGGCCGGTGTCCAACTACGGGGCCGGGCTGGTGATCATTCTTACCCGGATGTATCAGGTGGGAGACACGATCACGGTGCAGGGGTGTTCCGGCATGGTGGAAGACATCAGTCTGGCCACGACGGTACTGCGCACCGAGGACGGTGAGCGCATTGTGATCCCGAACAAACAGATCGCGGGTGAAATCCACACCAACTCCAATCAGTACCGGATCGTCGAAGGGCTGGTGGGAATCGCCTACCGGGACGATCCGGTACAGGCGATCGACGTCATTCGCAGGGCTGTGCTGTCGGTGGAAGGGGTTGCCACTGAGCCACCGCCACAGGTCGGCATCGGTGCCTTCGGTGCTTCTTCCATTGATATCGATTACCGCTTCTGGGTGCCGACCGAGCGCTACTTCGGGGTCAAACACCGGGTGAATCTCGCGGTGTTCCAGGCCATCGGCGCGAACGGGCTGTCCATTCCCTTTCCCCAGCGGGAGGTGCAGCTACTGGGAAACGGCGGCGGCTAGTTACAGGTCCTTAGAGAATACCGTAAACCTCGAGATCACGAAGAAACCAGGGGGTGAAGTCTGCAGGTCGGGCGCTGACCCAGCGCTCGAGTTCCGCCAGGGTGACGGCACGCATTTCCTCAACCTCCGCGGCATTCGCAGTGACCGGGCCGTCGTGCACACCCTTGAACGCCTGCTGCAGCTCGCAGTCGAGAATACCGAGCTCGGGGAATTCCGCCCGGCCTTTCCGGGGTTCGCCCAGGCACACGAGCGCACTCTCGCGCACCCCGAGTTCTTCTTCCAGGCCGCGGTGGGCGGCCTCCAGAAACGTCTCGCCGGGTTGCAGGTGCTCGCCCACGCTGTAGTCCCAGAGTCCACCGCAGATGTCCTTGTCGATCACCCGTTTCTGCATCCAGAGGCGACCAGCGTCGTCGTACAGATAGACGTGGGCCGACTTGTGCCAGTGACCCTCGGCGTGCACGCGACTGCGCGGCATCCGGCCGAGCAGGCGGCCTTCGGCGTCGAATATCTCGAACTCTTCCTCTTCGGACATGCGGTACTCAATCCATTCCGATTGGGCAGGACACCGGGGCGATTGTTGTTAGCATAGGCACAGGCTCCTCTTCCCGGTCACCGATGTTAGAACTTCGCGCGCTCCGACTGAAGCCCGACGCTGCGCCCATCGACCATCTGTTCCCGATGGGCGAGATCAGCGTGGTGCTCGGCCGCAATTTTTCCGGCAAAACCCGGCTCGCGCGCACCATCGCGGGCCTGGACGCGGCGGTGTCTGGCGATATCTGTCTCGATGGGGAATCGATCACCGCGCAGGCACCGGGTGCGCGATCGGTGGCCCTGGTCTATCAGGCCTTTGTGAATTATCCCAACTGGTCGGTGTTCCAGAATCTGGCCTCGCCACTGCTCGCCCAGCAGCGGTCGCAGCAACCGGCGCAGAAGCGTTCCGCACCGCTCACGGATTCCCAGGTCCGCAGCCGGGTAGAAGACATCGCCGCGCGTCTGGAACTCACCCCCCTCCTCGACCGCCTGCCCCACACACTCTCCGGCGGTCAGCAGCAGCGGGTGGCCATCGGCCGCGCGCTGGCGAAGGGCGCCCGGGTGCTGGTGATGGATGAGCCCCTGGTGAATCTCGACTACAAGCTGCGCGAAGCGCTGCAGCTCGATCTCCGCACCCTGCTGCACGGATCGGATCTGACGGTGATTTACACGACTTCGGATCCCCGGGACGCCTTCGCGCTGGGTGACAGTGTCCTGCTGATGGCCGATCAGGGGGTGCTGCAGGCTGGCCGCCCGCTCGAGGTATATGAGCGACCGGTCTCGCCGCGTGCAGCCGATCTCATGAGCGATCCGGGTATCAATCGACTCATTGCAGACGAAGTGCTGCAGGTGGTGCGTCCGGAGCATCTGCAGTTGAAACGCGGGGCAGACGACGATGTGGCCTTCGATGTGCAGGTGAGTGGCTTCGAAACCAACGGTTCAGAAACTTTTCTGCATTGCACACCGCTCGGTCGCGACGCGACGGCTGATTCGAACATCGACTGGGTGGCGCGGCTTGAAGGCCTGCGGCAGTTCGAACCCGGCGTACGGCAGACGCTCTTTGCAGCGAAGCGCTCGGTACATGCGTTTCCACTGACTTCAGCACGGGATGGTGGTGCGGATTCGCATCGCGGCGTGGACCGGCATGGCTGAGATCCGTATTCAGCAGTTGAGTTTCCGCTATCCGGGTGCAGACACGGACACCCTGGCTGATCTTAATCTTGACATCGAAAGCGGCGAGGCACACGCCCTGCTCGGCGGCTCCGGTGCGGGAAAATCCACTCTGTTGAATCTGCTGTCCGGGCTGTTGCCGATGGATCGCGGACAGATGATTTTCAATGGCGAGGATGTCGGTGCGCGCGCACCGCTGGCGCGACGGGTCAGTCAGGTGTTTCAGTTTCCCGTGCTCTATGAAGCCATGACCGTGGAAGACAATCTGCGTTTTCCGCTGCGCTGTGCGGGGGCACCCCGTGCAACACAACGGGCGCGTGCTGCGGATATTGCCCGGCGCCTGCACCTGGAAGGTCTGCTCAAGCGCAAGCCGGCCCGGCTCAGTCTGGTCGAAAAACAGCTGGTGGCCATCGGCAAGTCGCTGGTGCGTCCGGACGTGTCCCTGGTGCTGCTCGACGAACCCCTCACCGCCGCGCAGCCCGCCTATAAGTGGCAGTTGCGACAGGCACTGAAGTCAGTGCAGCGGGAGCTGGGCACCACCATGGTCTATGTGACTCACGATCAGACCGAGGCGCTGACCTTCGCCGATCGCATCAGCGTACTGCACGAAGGCCGCATCGTGCAGACCGCGTCACCGGAACTGCTGGTGACCCAACCGGCTCACGAGCACGTCGGCTACTTCGTGGGTTCGCCGGGAATGAACTTTCTCGATGCCCGAATTGAGAGCGGCGCCTATCGGGTAGACGGGACACTGTTCGGTGCGACGGCTGCGGATGACGGAATCTGCCGGGTCGGTTTTCGTCCCGAGTGGGCCAGGCTGGAGAACGGCGCCCGGCCTGACCGCGGCGCGTGTCTGGCAGCGCGCATTCTGCAGACCCGCATACTCGGCACGGTCCAGGGATCCGTGCATGGTCTTGTTACAGCGCGGTGCGGCGAGGCGGAGGTGACCACACGCCAGTCGCTCGACGGAGTCAGCCCGGGCGATGGCTGGCTGTGCCTGGATCCGCAGCGGATCTTCGGCTTCCGCGACGGGCTGAGGATCGACCATGCGCAGTGACAACCGCGCCTGGCTCGGTGTGCTGCCCGTGCTGCTCATCGTCGCTTTCAGCGCTGTGATACCGCTGATGACGGTGGTGAACTATTCGGTGCAGGATATTTTTGACCTGCACACCCGGGTGTTCGTCGGCTTTGACTGGTACCGGGAAATTCTCCGGGATCCCCGCTTTCAGGATGCACTGCTGCGCCAGCTGACCTTCAGTGGACTGGTGCTGCTGATCGAAATCCCGCTGGGGGTGATGGTGGCCCGGGCGCTGCCGAAGACGGGCCGCTGGGTGGGACTGAATCTGGTGCTGCTGGCGATCCCGCTGCTGATTCCCTGGAACGTGGTCGGCACCATCTGGCAGCTGTTTGCCCGTCCGGATATCGGCCTGCTCGGCAAGGCGCTCACCGGACTGGGCATCGACTTCAACTACACCGCCAGCTCGCTGGATGCCTGGATTACGCTGCTGGCCATGGACGTCTGGCACTGGACGTCACTGGTGGCGCTGCTGGCATTCTCCGGACTGGCGGCGATCCCGGAACCCTATTACCAGGCCGCCGCGATGGACGGTGCCGGCCGCTGGCAGGTGTTCCGCCATGTGGAACTGCCACGCCTGCGCGCGGTGCTGGTGATCGCCGTGCTGCTGCGGCTGATGGACAGCTTCATGATCTACACCGAACCCTTTGTGCTCACCGGCGGTGGCCCCGGTAACAGCACCACGTTCCTCAGCCAGTACCTCACCAGCATGGCGGTAGGGCAGTTCGATCTGGGTCCGGCGGCCGCCTTTTCGGTGCTCTATTTCCTGGTGGTGCTGCTGCTGTGCTGGCTGTTTTACACCAGCGTGGCGGCGGGGTCGGATAAGGAAGAACCGCGATGAGCCGGGCGGCCGGGCAGGCCCGCTGGGTGTTGTATCTGTATGGTATCTATCTGGCGCTGCCCATCTACTGGCTGCTGAGCCTGTCGTTTACCAGCAATGCACAGATCGTGGCCGGCGCGTCGCTCACCCCCTGGGATACCCTGGCCAACTATCGGGAGATCTTCACCAACCCGGTGTGGTACCAGGGTTTTGCCAACTCACTCAGCTACGTGGTGCTCAACACGCTGATCTCGATCAGTGTGGCCCTGCCGGCGGCGTATGCATTCTCGCGCTACCGCTTTCTCGGCGACAAACATCTGTTCTTCTGGCTGCTGTCGAACCGCATGGCGCCACCGGCGGTGTTTCTGTTGCCCTTCTTCCAGCTCTACTCCGCCATCGGCCTGTTCGATACACCGCTGGCGGTCGCCCTCGCCCACTGTCTGTTCACCGTGCCGCTGGCAGTGTGGATCCTCGAAGGTTTCATGTCGGCGGTGCCGCGTTCGCTGGATGAGATGGCGCGCATCGACGGTCACAGTCTGCCCTACTTCTTCTTCCGCCTGTTTCTGCCGACGGTGCGCAGTGGTATCGGGGTGACCGTGTTCTTCTGCTTCATGTTCAGCTGGGTGGAACTGCTGCTGGCGCGCACCCTGACCGGCAGCGAAGCGAAGCCGATCGTGGTGGTGATGACCCGAACAGTGAGTGCATCGGGTATGGACTGGGGTGTGCTGGCCGCGGCGGGTGTGCTGACGATACTGCCGGGTGTGGCTGTGGTGTGGTTTGTGCGCCGGCATCTGATCAAAGGCTTCGCGCTGGGGCGGGTGTGATGAGCTGGATGGCCTGGACCCTGCCGACGACCCTGTTTTTCATCGGCATCGGTTGCGCGCTTGCTGCGATGACCCTGTGGCAGCTGCGCGCACCCTCCCCGCCCCGGCGCGGCTGGCTGCCGATGCAGACCACCCCCGGAGATCGCTTTTTCATCAGCCTGCTCGCGAGCGCATTCGTGCACATAGGGTGGCTGGCGGTTTCGGATGGGCCGGTGTGGATTGCCAGTGTGGTCGCTGTGGTGCTGCTCGGGGTGGTGATGCGGTGGGGGTGATGGCTTCATCACCCCGTAACCTATCTGCGATTGCGGGTCGGCGTGAAGAACTCTGCCAATGAAATCGGAGAGAGGTTGATCAGTGCGTGGTCGAGGACGGGTACTCCCGGGCCTCGCTCGGCAGCTCCGCTGTGCCCTCGCTTGGCGATTTGCCTCGCGGGAAGCCCGCGAGTCAACTAGCCGCACTCGGCCTCGCTACACGGCCCGGGAGTACCCGTCCTCGCCCACGCCATGTGAACCTTTCCGAGATTCTTGGCAGTGCACATCGCCGACACTCGGAGAAGTTTTGGGGAGTCCGATCTGTGGGGTCTGGGTTCCTCACGAATCACGTCTGGTGCTGCTGCTCGACGGTCGAGTCTCGGCACACTCCGAAAACAGGCCCAGCCGAACGGCCGCGGTTCCAGCCGTGCATCGATGACTGATGCGAGAATCTACCGAAGACCCGGCAACCCGCCCCGGAACCTTCGGCGAAGACATCGGGGGTTTGCCTTGAAGCGCCGCCATCAACAGGGTTTCATTGCCGCTCATATCCAAGACGGGAGCGGTGATGATGCGATTCTGGATGGCAGGGGTGATGCTGCTGGTTGCCGGTTGTGGCGCCGAGCAGGCATCGGAATCCAGCACCGGAGAAAAACGGGCAGCTTCCGCCGGCAGCGGAGGGATGGATTTCTCCGCCAGCGCCGAGCGCTGGGTGAGTGAGTTTCAACCCTCCACGCTGGACCGGAGCGCCCAGCTTGCGGAACTGGCCTGGTTCACGAAAGCGGCCGAGCCCTTCCGCGGCATGCGCATCAGCGTGGTGTCCGAGACCCTGACCACCCACGAATACGAATCCGAAGTACTGGCCAAGGCATTTGCCGAGATCACCGGTATCACGGTGACCCACGATCTCATCCAGGAAGGGGATGTGATCGAGAAACTGCAGACCCAGATGCAGTCCGGCCAGAACGTCTACGACGCTTACGTGAACGATTCGGATCTGATCGGTACCCACGCCCGCTACGGTTATGTGGTGCCATTGTCCGATTTCATGGCGGGTGAAGGTGCGGATGTCACGTCACCGACGCTGGATGTGGAGGACTTCATCGGCCGCTCCTTCACCACCGGCCCGGACGGCAAGCTCTATCAGCTGCCCGATCAGCAGTTCGCCAACCTCTACTGGTTCCGCCAGGACTGGTTCGAACGACCGGAGCTGCAGGCGCGCTTCAGGGAGATCTACGGCTACGAGCTGGGGGTGCCGGTGAACTGGTCCGCTTACGAGGACATCGCCGAGTTCTTCAGTGTGCATGTGAAGGAGCTGGACGGTGCGCGCGTCTACGGTCACATGGACTACGGCAAGAAAGACCCGTCGCTGGGCTGGCGTTTTACCGACGCCTGGCTGTCGATGGCGGGGGCGGGAGACGCGGGCATCCCCAATGGGGTGCCGGTGGACGAGTGGGGTATCCGGGTCGAAGGCTGCCGGCCGGTGGGCTCTTCCGTCTCCCGGGGGGGCGCCACCAACGGTCCGGCCGCCGTTTATGCGCTGACCAAATACATGGACTGGCTGAAGGCCTACGCGCCACCGGAGGCGTCCGGCATGACCTTTTCGGAAGCCGGTCCGGTGCCCGCCCAGGGCCACATCGCCCAGCAGATCTTCTGGTACACGACCTTTACCGCGGACATGATCCAGCCGGGCCTGGCGGTGGTGAACGACGACGGTACCCCGAAATGGCGCATGGCGCCCTCCCCCCATGGACCCTACTGGTCTGAAGGTATGAAGCTCGGTTATCAGGACGCCGGTGCCTGGACGCTGCTCAAGAGCACGCCGCTGGACCGGCGCAAGGCCGCCTGGCTGTATGCCCAGTTCGTGGTTTCGAAGACCGTGTCACTGAAGAAGACGCTGGTGGGTCTCACCCCCATCCGGGAATCGGATCTCGCCTCGGCGGCCATGACCGAGATCGCCCCGCGACTTGGGGGGCTGGTGGAGTTCTACCGCTCCCCGGCGCGCACGGCCTGGACACCGACCGGCACCAACGTGCCCGACTATCCGAAGCTGGCCCAGCTGTGGTGGCCCAATGTGGCCAACGCGGTCAGCGGTGCGGTGACGCCCCAGGCGGCGATGGACACCCTCGCCGAGCAGCAGGACCGGGTGCTCGAGCGCCTGCAGCGGGCGGGCATCCAGGGTGATTGCGGTCCGCTGCTCAACGAACCCATGGATCCGGCCGAGTGGCTGGCCCGTCCGGGGGCCCCGAAGCCGAAACTGGCGGATGAAAAACCCCGGGGCGAAACGGTGCCTTACGCTGCGCTGATCGCTGCCTGGCGCGAAGGTCGGGTGCGCTAGGCGGTTGTGAAGTGGGCACTCACTCTGGTTACCGCTGCCTATTTAAGCGCACTGTTGGTGGCAGCGGCGGTAGTGGTGCTGCTGTCCCCGGAGGCCGGTCCGGCGGGCTGGCCGCCGGGTCTGTTCGTCGTCGCCGTGGCCGATCTGATGGCCACGGCAGTGGTGTTCGCCTGGAGCCTGGCATTCCGCAACGCCAGTTTCTATGACCCTTACTGGAGTGTGGCGCCGCCGGTGATCGGCCTCTACTGGTGGGGGCTTGTCGGGTTTCCGCTGGATGCCCGGGTGCTGCTTGCGCTCGGGCTGGTGGGGCTGTGGTCGGTGCGTCTGACACTCAACTGGGCTCAGGGCTGGCAGGGGCTGCCCCACGAAGACTGGCGTTACCGGAATCTGCAGCAGCAGACGGGTCGCTGGTACGGGCTGGTCAGCCTGCTGGGTATTCATGGCTTTCCCACGGTGCTGGTGTTTGTCGGCTGTCTGCCCCTGTATGTCGTGCTGGCCGGCGCCGGCGGGCCGCTCAACCCGGTGGACCTCATTGCGCTGTCGGTCGGGCTCGGGGCGCTGGCGCTGGAAACCCGGGCGGATCTGCAGTTGCACCGTTTCCGGGCAGGCGCAGCAGCGGCTGGGGGTGAGACTTCGGGCCGTCTGCTTCAGGACGGGGTCTGGGCCTGGTGCCGGCACCCCAACTACCTGGGGGAGATTGGCTTCTGGGTCGCTCTGGGGCTGTTCGGCTGGGCGGCGGGCGGGTCGCTGGTCTGGACGTTCGCCGGTGCCCTGGCGATGACGGGACTGTTCCTCGGGATCAGCATCCCGATGATCGAAGGCAAGCTGCTGGCAGACAAGCGTGGTTATGACCGCTATTGCGAACGGGTCCCACGACTGCTTCCCTACGGAGTACTGAAGCGTGGAAAGTGAGCAATCACTTTCTCTGAAATATCCAAAAAGACCGTCCTGAGACGGTTGCCTCAGGACGGTTAGAGTGGCCAACGACAGCCGCGGAGGGGTGCCACTGTCGTTGTGCCGAGGGTTGCCGGCCGGGTCGGGGGCCGCCTCCGGTCCCGACCACGGCCGTCTGGATCCGGACTCAGACCGGGACGCCGGGGCCGATTACTGGCTTGCGACCTGCACGCTGCGACGATCGGCAATCGCGAAGCGATTGGCGGTGACGGTGCTGGAGAGCACTTCCCGGCCGCTTACCGTGGTATCGCAGCGCAGGCCGACGCTCACCCACTCACCGTCGTGCCAGTGCCTGGCGTTGATGTAGTAGGTGCGGCCCTCGGCCGTGCGGCTGAGGTAATAGTCGCGGGTTGGGGTCAGGGTCTCGAACTGCTTCGGCACGCTGGCGAGGCAGGCGCTGTAGCCGCGATACTCGCTGGGGCTGCTCGGTGCCGCAGCAAAGGCCGACAGGGACAAGGTGGATGCGAAGGCGGCGACGACGAGGAGGGGCTTGGTCATGATCGAAATTCCTGCTTGATGGTGTTACCTAAAGTAACAATTGATCATTGACCTGGGAATAAAAGTAACGTAGAACCGGTCTCTCCTGATTGTGCAGGTCCCGGGAGCGGGTTATGCGAGGTGAGTCCGGCCAGGAACTGGATTGGAATCTGGTGCGAACCTTCGTCGCGGTGGTGGAGCAGGGCAGTCTCGCCGGTGCGGCACGGGTGCTGAATTTTGCACACCCCACGGTGGCCCGGCACATCCAGCAGCTCGAATCCCAGCTCGGTGTGGTGCTTTTCGAGCGCGGCGGTCAGGGTCTGAAAATCAACGATGTGGGTGAGCGTCTCGCCGAGGTGGCGGCACAGATGCGCAGGCAGGCGGCCGCCTTCGAGTCGGTGAGCGAGCTGGCCCGGACCACCACCGGTGGCCGGGTGCGGATCACCCTGTCGGAACTGCTTGCCGATCTCGTGCCTGAACTTCTGCTGCCATTGCGCGAGGATCCGGCGGCCGGGGAGCGCCAGATCGAAGTGGAAGTCTCTCCCCAGCTGCTGAATCTCCTCGATCTGGAAGCAGATATCGCCATACGCCACGTGCGGCCTGTGCACAGCGAGCTGGTGTGTCGCCGGGTTGGCGCCCTGCCTCTGGGTGCCTGGGTGGCGGAATCCTACATCGAGCGCAACGGCACGCCGCACTTCGATCGGCTGGACGAGCACTGGTTTGTGGATGGTGCCTCGGAGCAGCGCTTCGCGGCGGCCGTCGAGCAACTCGGCGTGGCCATCCCATCCGAGCGGATCGGCTTTCGCAGTGACAGCCTGCGGGCCCAGCTCAAGGCGGCGGAGCTCGGCTGGGGCGTGGTCGGTATTCCCGACTATCTCGGCGAGGCCCGGCCCGGCCTGCGGAAGATCTTTGCGGACGCCCCGGGGCCTGTATATTCAGAAATCTGGCTGGTGGCGCGACCGGCCATGCGTCAGCAGCAGTTTCTGCGCATGACCTTCGAATGTCTGGCGAGCGGGCTGGAAGCCCGCTTCGGCGGAAAACTTCCGGGACCCGATGCCCGTGCCGCGACCCGGAATGGGGCCGGCGCAGTAATCGTTGCTTCAGGCGGCGCCGTTCATCAGGGCGAAAGCGCAGTGGGTTGATCAGCCCCGGGCGGGCCGGGCCGGTAGGTCACAGACTCGCTTTCCCGGTAGCCGTAACGCACGGCTTTGAATTCCACCGGGACCGCCGGCGCCGCCATTGACCTGGTATAGAGGCGCCAGGGCTGGCCCTCCAGACGGAAGGCCAGCGACGCTCCCCGGGTGCTGGAGGCCGCACTCAGAATTCTGGTGGAGCCACCTGGTGCCCCGGTGGAATTGATCCCGGCGCTAGTGGTGCCGGTGGTACTGGTGCCGGTGGTCGAGTTCCCGAGATCGGTCTGCGACCGATCGGGTTCGACTTCGAGCTCGGGCGGCCGGGTGACCGGCTGTACCCCGCCGGGCCAGAAGCGCTCACGCATACCGGCCTCATCGCCGGCACCGAGATCGGGCACCCGCTGCTGCCAGTCATCGAGGGCGGCGCGCATGCGCTCCAGGGTCTGCCGATGGGCCGGATCCTCCGCGAGATTGTTCACTTCGTGGGGGTCGCGGGCCAGATCGTAAAGGGCTTCGGGTGGACGCGGTTCGAACCAGAGACGCTGAGTCGGTGTCAGCCGGCCAGCAGCGAGCTCATCCCAGAGGGTGCGCATGATCACCTGATTGTCGCGATAGGCGATGGGATAGGCCCCTGGGGTGCCGGGCAGATGGAAGCGCAGGTACTTGTGCTGTGCATCCCGGACAGCGCGAACACGATCGACCTGTTCGTCCACCCGATCCCGGGCGGCGAACACATAGCGGCGCGGTGGGTCAGACAGGAAGTTGCCGCCCTGGTGAAAGGGCGACGGTGCGACACCGGCAAATGCCAGGAGTGTGGGTGCGAAATCCACGAAACTGACCAGCCGCGCATCCACCGAACCGGGTGCACGAGCCGCGGGCCGCAGGTGCACGGGCCAGTGCACGACCAGGGGCACCCGGATGCCGGAGTCGAACAGCTCCCGCTTGGCTCTGGGTAATGCATCGCCATGGTCGGTGGTCCAGAGCACGATGGTCGAATCCAGCAGACCGGCGTTTTCCAGATCGCCGAGTATGCGTCCCACTTCGAGATCCATGAGCGCGACGTTGTCGTAGAAGGTGGCGATCTCGGCGCGCACCTCCGGGGTGTCCGGGTAATAAGGCGGCACGCTCACCTGATCCGGGTCGGTGCGGACCGGCAGCGACGCCCGGGCCTGTTCGGCCGCGCGAGCCACTGCCGCACCGCCGGTGTCACCGGCAGCCTCGAGGCGGCTGCTGGAAAAAGTCGCACTCTCATGGGTGATGAAGAGATTGAGCAGGCCGAAAAAGGGCTGATCCGCGGCACGGCCGGAAAAGTGCGCGCCCACCCCTTCTGCGTCCCAGATGGTGGCAGGTCCGGTGCCGGCGAAGATGCCGCTGAACTGGTAGTCGAGTTTGCGATCGGTGAAGGTGTAGTAGCCGACCGCGCGCAGCAGTTCCGGAAAAGCCTTCACTTCCGGCGGCGGCACGGCGAGATAGGCGCCTAGCGGAGAGGTGGAGGTGCGCATGTGCTGCGCGCCCAGGGTGTTCTGGTGCACGCCGGTGATGAACGCTGCACGGCTCGGGGCGCAGACACCGGCGGCGGTAAAGGTGTTGGGAAACCGCACCCCGGTCGCGGCGAGACGGTCGATGTTCGGTGTGCTGGCCAACCTGTCGCCAAAAGCGCCGATCCGGGGTCCCAGATCTTCGGCCATGATCACCAGGATGTTGGGTCGGCGGGCTGCCATCGATTGCCCGGTGGCTGGTGTCGTCGCAGTGGTCGTTGCGGTGGCCGCATCTGGGATGAGCGTCGACTTGCCCAGCGCGCGGTTACCTGCGCTGCTGGCAGTGACCTGCACCGCGCTGAGAGCGAACAGCAGCAGGGCGGCTGCGGAGCATAAGTTCATCAGCGGGCCTGCAGGTAATCGTTGATGCTGAAACCGATGCCGTAGCGCTCCACCTTGTGATCGTAGTCGATCAGGCTCTCGCCGTAGCCGCGGAAATACTGTGCGTAGATGCGGAAGTGATCGTTGATCGGATAGCTCCAGGTCAGTTCGACCGCGTCTTTTTCCGTGCCGGGACGATACATCGCCGTGAAGGTGTTGCGGTTCGGCGCCCAGATGGCGCGCAGATCCCCGTATCCGAGGTAGTCGTTGATATCCGGATTGTCATCGTCGCTCTCCGGCAGCCGATACCAGGCGCGCAGCAGCACCGAGAGATTGGAATTCAGGATCAGGCCCAGTCTGGCGTTGAGCCGGTCCCAGCTGCGCGAGAGCGGTTCACTGCGACCGTTGGACTGGTGCAGATAACCGAGATCCCAGCCCGCCACCTCGATCCCCAGCAGTTTCGGTCCCCCATAGTGACGCCAGAAGGCTTCGGGCTCGTAGTTGGTTTCCCGGAAGGGTTTCGACAGTGCGTTGTTGTAAGCCTGGAACCAGGACTTGCTGGTGTAGGCGAACAGCAGATCGTTGTTGGTGCCCAGGACCTCGCGCCACAGGGGGAATTTCACACTGACCTGCAGCAGGGTTTCCTCCTGGTCGACGCCGCCATCACTCATCGCGGCGTCACCCGAGTTGTTCAATTCCCGGTTGTAACTGTAGGCCAGCAGATAGTTGGGCCAGTGCGGGGTGAGGCTGTAGGAACGGTCGAGACTCTGTTGTTCTGCCGCAATCTGGTCCTTGAGGGAAGCACCCTCTTCGACTGCCACGACCGTTTCTTTGATCGGGCTGTCTGCAGTCCGGTTGTCTGCATCTGCATCTGCATCTGCGGCAAGCGATGGCGGTGGTGGTGTGCAGCGCAGTCGCAGTTCAGCCACCGTGAGTTCGTCAGCACCCATGGTTATCGCAGTCTGCAATTCCGCAAGCAGACAGGGATCCAGTGCAGCGGAGTCCGTGTCCGCCAGAGCAGGGGATGCCAGGCAGATTGTGAGTGCCAGAACGCCAGGCAACAGGGTGAGGCGGGATCGTTCGTCCATGATTCGAGTCTCGGAGTGGCAGACGGCGCAGGCCGTCAGATGAAGTCAGTCGGGCTGGTCAGCAGTGCAGGCCACCCTGTCCGGAAATCGCGACGGCCTCGGGAGTCTAGGGAGGCACCGATCAAGTATCAACGTCTCCGTCGTTACTGCGCGCACCGGTGCAGGGTGTTAACCAGAGGAAAGTTGATAGTTCCTCAGCGGCTCTCTACGCTGGGGCGCCTTTGCGCAGAGCAGGTTCGAGCGGAGCCCTGCAACAGGAGCGTTGTCGAGAGCGTCTATGTCTGCCAGTCACCCCAGTTATCTGAGTCCTTCGGGATGGAACGCTCTGCTGCCTCAGCGCGAAGGCGTGCGGATGCTGGCTGGTGATATCAGCTGCGACCTGGCAATTGTGGGCGCGGGCTACACCGGCATTGCCGCGGCGCGGCGCTGGCTTGCTCTGCGCCCGGATGATTCGGTGGTCATTGTCGATGCCAGTGACCTGGGTGAGGGCAACCCGGGGCGCAATTCGGGGTTTCTGCTGGAGATCGCCCTGGCGGACGATGCGGACCCGCAGGCGCTGACCCGAATGCGGGAATGCAATCGGCTCATCGGCGCAACCCTCGAGGAGATGACAGCGCTGGTGCGGGAAGCCACCCCCTCCTGCGACCTGCACAGAACGGGCACCTACCGCGCGGCCGCTGGAGCGGCCGGTATCGAGGCCCTCGGGCGCTATGAACAATTTCTCGAAGGGATGGGCCTGCCCTGGGAGCGTCTCGACCGGCAGCAGCTGGCTTCGCGCATCGGCACCGGCTTCTATGCTGCCGGCCTGTACTCGCCCCACTGTTATCTGGCCCAGCCGGCCGCGCTGATACGCGGTCTGGCTGCGACGCTCCCGGCCGGCGTATCGATCTACGAGCGCAGTCCGGCGCGCGAGCTCCAGCGTGAAGCCAGACACTGGTGTCTGCGCAGCGATGCAGGCCGGGTGCGTGCGCGGACCGTGATGCTGGCGAACAATGCTTTCGCGAAAGGACTTGGCGTCGGCGCATCGCGCATGGTGGCCATGTATACCTACGCAGGGTTGACGGAGCCCTTGAGCGCCTCGCAACTCGCGACCCTGGGAGCAGACACCCGCTGGGGGCTGCTGCCGGCGCATCGGCTGGGCAGCACCCTGCGTCGCACGGCGGATGGACGCCTGCTGGTGCGCTCGTTTTATGGCTACGAAAGAGAACGGCCCACGGCCCAGGTCAGCGCCCAGTTGCGCGCTGCACTCGCGAGACGGTTTCCGGAGCTCGAACTGCCGCCCTTTGCTTCCGTGTGGGGTGGCGCCACGGGTTTTACCTACAATGGCGGACCGATCTGGGGAGAGGTTGAACCGGGACTGTTCGTCTCGGCGGGCTGCAACGGCGGCGGGGTGGTGAAAGGCACACTCTTCGGCACGGCGCTGGCCGAACTCGCTGCCGGTCACACACCACCCGATATTGCCGGACTGTTCGGGCGCGCCAGGTGGATGCCACCGGAACCGCTGCGACGCCTCGGCTTCAATCTGATCTCGCGGCTCGAACTGAGAACCGGTGGTATGGAACAGTAGTGGATGCCGCCACGGCACCGATAAACAGGGTGGATCGACAGGCATGGAAGTAACCCAGTTCGGCGCCCTGTCACTGCTGCCCGCCAGCGTTGCGATCCTGCTGGCCTTTCTTACCCGCAACACCGTGTTCTCCCTCGCCGTGGCCTGCCTTGTCGGGGTGCTGGCAGCGGGTCAGGGGCTGATGGGTTTTCCGGATCTGCTCAAGAACGCCCTGGGCACCACGGCGTTTTCCTGGATCCTGCTGCTCGAACTGTTTATCGGCGTGACCATTGCTTTCTTCCAGCGCACGGGCGCGATCCGCAATTTCAGCGCCTGGGTGGAAGGCCTGAGCCTGACCCGGGTGCGCGTGCAGCTGATCGCCTGGTTCATGGGCATGTTCGTGTTTTTCAGCGACTACTTCAGTCCACTGTTTGTCGGCTCCACCATGCGGGGACTGTCTGATCGCTTCAACATCTCCAGGGAGAAGCTTGCCTATATCGCCGACTCGACCTCTGCACCGGTGAGCGTACTGGTGCCGATCACGGGCTGGGCGGTGTTCATTGCCGGTCTGCTGATCGGCATGGGCCCGGTGCAGACGCCTGAGGATGCGATGGGTGTGTTCGTGTCTTCGATTCCGTTCAATTTTTACGCGCTGCTGGCGGTGCTGATGGTGGGCGCGATTGCCGCTCGGGTCATCCCTGAGTTCGGGCCGATGCGCGCGGCGGAAGAGCGGGCGCAGACGACCGGTCAGGTCCTGCGGGATGGTGCGGACCCGCTGATGGGCGAGGAGCTCACTGAGATCGAACCCTATCCGGGCGTGCGTACCAGCCTGTGGTGGAATTTTTTTGTACCGGTGGCGGTGGTGATTGCCGTCGGTATCGGCTCATTCATACTGACCCGTTCGGCGCTCACCATGGAGGCCTTCCTGCTGTCTTCAGTGATCGCGGGCGTCATCATGCGGGCCCAGGGCATACCCTTCGCGGATGTGATGAAGACCGCCATGCAGGGCATCAAGGGTGTCATGCCCGCGGTGATCATCCTCGCCTTCGCCTATGCGTTGAATGACCTGTCGAAAGCACTTGGAACGGCCGAGTACATCGTCTCCGCCACTGATGGCTGGCTGACAGCGGCGCTGCTGCCGGCGTTGACCTTTCTCATTGCCGGGGTGATCGCCTTCTCCACCGGCACCTCCTGGGGCACATTTGCCATCATGATGCCCATCGCCGTACCGATCGCGTTCACTTTTACCGGCGATACCACCGGTACCCTCGTTTATGCCACCGTGGCGGCCGTCGCAGGCGGCGGCGTGTTTGGCGATCACTGTTCGCCGCTCTCAGACACCTCGATTCTGGCGTCCACCGGAGCGGCATCAGATCATATCGATCACATCCGCACCCAGATTCCGTACGCCTTTCTCATCGGCGTGTTGAGTCTGCTGGCCTATCTGGGAATTGGCTACTGGAGCTGACAGGGAGGCATCGGGCAATACACGGACATTGATCCGGGGACGGACACTGCGGGTGTGGCACGTGGGTGCAAACTGGCGAGGCCCTCGGAGGCCGTGGTATAACCCGCTCCCTTTTTGCGCTTGTGCGGATTCTTCCAGGTGAGCGACGTTCACAGCCACAAAATCGATCGTCTGGCGATCGCCCTTTCCGCTCTGTGTCTGGTGCACTGCCTGGCTTTACCGCTGGCGCTGCTCGGTGCGCCGGTGCTGGCAACCTGGATGACGGGTACCGAAACTCTCGTGCACTGGGTGCTGCTCGCGTTCGCGGTGCCGCTGTCGATCTGGGCGTTTGTGCGCGGGTATCGCAATCATGGGGATCGCTTCGCGAGCTGGACGGGCGGAATCGGCCTTACCCTCATGTTTCTCGGTGTATCGCACCTGTTTGCTGAAGATCTGGAGATACCGCTGACCCTGATCGGGGTGGTGCTGGTCACCGTCGCCCATCTGCGCAATATCCGCAATTGCCGTGTGGCCCATTCCCATTCAGAACCGGCCCATTGATCGCTGGCCGGGTGAGCGCCGGGCGCCTCAGAATCTGATCGACTGAGTCGGCGTGTCGGCTCGGAAGGTGAGGGTGGAGATCCGTCCCTTGCGTTCGATGTTGACCGTGTTCACCTGATCCGGCCAGATGTCCTGCAGCGCGCGCTGACTCACCTGCAGCCCGGAGATGGGGGTAGCCGGGAGGGCGATGGCCTGGTAAACCCACAGGGAGTCGTCTTCGATTTCGGCGCCGATCAGCCGCAGCGGCAGTGGCCGCACATTTTCATCAGGACTTTTATTGCCGTTCAGCGTGTCGGAGTCGTCCAGGACACCAAGTTCAAAGCGTTCATGCACATAGACAGCGAACCGCTGCCGATCTTCCACCGAATCGAACAGATCCGCGCCCCGGCCCATGAGTTCGGTGAGCGCGTGTTCGGCGTCATGCAGATAGAAGCGGTGCATGACTTCGATGCGGCCGCTGTGGTCGTTGAACAGCAGGGTCGTGATGGCGACACGCAGGCGATGGGCGTCTGCGGTTGTTGCAGCGAAGGTTGTGCACAGCACCAGCGCTACCGCGATCAGTGAGCGCAGCGCTGAGCATCCGACGGGTCGCAGCATCAGCTCAACACTCTGCGCGCCAGGGTACCGGTCACGGGACATATCAGCCTGACGGAGGGGATTTGAGCATGGGCACCGCTTCATCCGCACTGCCTTTACGCAGCGGGGCGGCATCCGGCCCGTCGGTCTTGGATCCATCCAGTTTCAACTCGGTCTTGATGTCCTGCATCAGGTCGCGTTCGGGAATGGGTGTGGGTGCATCGGGCATATCGAAGAGTTCCAGGCGCGACGGCAGGATGCGTCGTGGATAGTGATTGTTGGACTGGTCCACATCAGCAGTCTCCCAGTGCGGGTCCACTTCGACACCGGTAAGAACGCCGCTGCGGGCGATCAGTTTGTTGACCTGGGCTGCGTTGCGCCGCCAGATCTCGGCGGGCAGATGCAGATCTTCAGCCGAGCCGTCCTGATAGTGCAGACGCAGGATAATCGGCATCACCAGACCGCCGCGGTTGGAAAATTCCAGCATGTAGTAATTCAGGTCGTCCGCGATCGCTTTCTCCAGCACGCGTTTTTTCCAGTCCGGTGTGCTGTTTTTCGGATCCTCGAGACTCTTCAGATACTCGGCATAGGCGTTGCGATCCTTGTTACTTACCGTAAAGGGATCGTTTTCGTTGTAGAAATCCAGCAGTTCGGGCATGCGCTCGGTACGTTTGGGCTTCCCTTCGGCGGCATTGTTGAGGTCGGTGCGGGAAACGGGTTCGTCGAGATACTGTTCCCGCAGCCAGGGATATTCCACATCGGGGTTTTTCGTGTTCACTTTCAGATGAGTCACCCGATCGATGGAAATGTCCACATGGTCGGTGGAATAGAACCAGCCGCGCCAGAACCAGTCGAGGTCAGTGCCGGAAGACTCTTCGATGGTCCGGAACAGGTCGACGGGCGTTGGACGCCTGAACATCCAGCGCTGTGCATACTCACGGAAGGCTACATCGAAGCGTTCTCTGCCAATCACCGTTTCACGCAGTATGTTGAGCGCGGTGGCCGGTTTCGCATAGGCGTTGTTGCCGAACTGCAGCAGCGACTCGGAGTTGGTCATGATCGGAACCTGGATATCGCCTTTCATGAAATCGACGATCCAGCGTGCTTCTCCGCGCTCGGACGGGTAATCGACCTCCCACTCTTGCTCTGCGATGAACTGCAGGAAGGTGTTCAGGCCTTCGTCCATCCACGTCCACTGACGCTCGTCCGAATTGACCACCATCGGAAAGTAGGTGTGGCCGATCTCGTGTATCACCACACCGATCAGAAACTGCTTTTCGCCCCGGGAGTAGGTACGTTCGCCATCCTCCTGCAGCTCGGTGCGCGGGCCGTTGAAGGTGATCATCGGATATTCCATACCGCCCACCGGACCGTTGACCGATTGCGCGGTCGGATAGGGGTAGGGAAACGAAAACCGGGAATAGACCTCCATGGTGTGAATCACCGCCTGGGTGGAATAGCGCGACCACAGCGGATCACCTTCTTTCGGGAAGAAGGACATGGCCATCACAAAGGGTGTGTCGCGATCGTTCTGCTGGTAGCCCTGGGCGTCCCAGATGAACTTGCGGGAAGAAGCCCAGGCAAAATCCCTTACATTGTCTGCTTTGAAACGCCAGGTACGGGTCCCGGTGGCGCGATCCTTTTCATTCTCCAGTGCTTCTTCCGGTGTCACGATATACACCGGGCGGGAAGCGTTCTCTGCGTCCTTGAGACGTGCCCGCTGGGCGCTGCTCAGTACCTGGCCCGCATTCTGTAACACGCCGGTGGACGATACGATGTGGTCGGCCGGCACCGTGATGGAAACATCATAGTTACCGAATTCCAGGGTGAACTCGCCGTTACCGAGGAATTCCTTGTTATGCCAGCCTTCATAGTCGGAGTAGGCGGTCAGACGTGGATACCACTGGGCGACGAGGAATATGTCGTTGCCGTCTTCGGGGAAGTGCTCGTAACCGGCCCGGGCGTTCACGGCGTCCTCTTCCACCATGTTGTAGTGCCAGTCGATGCTGAACTTCGTGCTGGCGCCGGGCTTCAGTGGTTCGGGAAGGTCGACGCGTAACAGAGTGCCAACCACAGCATGGGCCAGGGGTGTACTGCCGGCGGCCACACGGGTGATTTTGTGGCCGCCGTCGAAGTCGCGCAGAAACTGCAGGCGTCGCAGTTCACCGAATGTCAGCTTACCCGGCTCGGCGATTGTGCGGGTGCGATCATCCATCGACGCTTCGCTGAAACGGTTCTGATCCAGCTGCAGCCAGAGATAGCGAAGCGAGTCTGGTGATCGGTTGTGGTAGGTGATCGTTTCCGAGCCGCTGAGCTGGCGGGCGTCTTCATCGAGGGCAATTTCGATCCGGTAGTCGACCTGCTGCTGCCAGTAGGCGTGCCCGGGTGCACCGGACGCGGTGCGGTAGATGTTGGGTGTCGGCCAGATGTCCTCGAGCTGGCGGAAGCTGTCGATGAAGGTGCCCTTCGTCTGTTTCACCAGCAGTGTGTCGGCCGGCGCCAGCCCGGGGAGCGCTGCCAGCAGGATCAGTCCGAGCAGTGGGCCGACCGCGGCAGGGAGTGAGGGTGAAGAGACGGGCATGGCGACCACCTGAGTTCTGTTGGCGGATGGTTGGGGTTATGATCGGGCACCGAACTCGAGGAGAGATGGCAATGACCGATTTTCACAACATCGAAATGAATGACATCAATGGTGAGCGGGTGAGTTTAGCGGACTTTCAGGGAAAGCTCTGCCTGATCGTCAACGTCGCCAGTCGCTGAGGACTGACACCACAGTACGCAGGTCTGCGTACCCTTCAGGAGACCCACGCAAGCAAGGGATTTTCGGTACTCGGCTTCCCCTGCAACCAGTTCGGTGCCCAGGAACCCGGCAGCGATGCCGAAATTCTGGAATTCGCCACATCGAAGTACGACGTGAACTTTCCGCTGTTTTCGAAGATCGAGGTCAATGGTACCGGTGCCTGCGATCTCTATGAGTTCCTGAAAAAGGGCAAACCCGGCGACATCGCCTGGAACTTCACCAAGTTTCTGGTGGATGGCCAGGGCAAGGTCGTTGATCGCTTCGAGCCGAAAACCACCCCGGAAGAGATCGAGGCTCGGATTGCCGAACTGCTCGGCTGATTCCGGGCGGTCAGAGTTCACAGTTTCAGCGTCTGCCTTCGGGGTCCAGGTGTGAATCCTGGCCCCCGGGGGATCCTCTTCTAGACTGAAGAAGAGGTAAAAACATGGCGACGGTCCGACCGATCCTGCTCGAGCGCCTGCTGGCGAATCCTGTGCTGCACTATCGGGCGGTCGGCATCCTCGCAGTCGTGGCCATTTTCCTGGCTGGCTGGCTCGGCAGCACCTACACCACCCGCACCCTGCTGGACTGGTCGGTGTATGGGGTGATGATTGCCGGATTCGCCTTGGTGGTCGGGCTGACATTTGTCCGGCACATAGCGGTCCGGCATCTGGAGCTGGTGTGGGTCTGGCTGCTGGCGTGGGGTGCCATGTCGCAGACCATCCACAATTACCAGCAGAATCTGAGCTTCGAGGCAGCGCTGCAGAGTTTCATTTACACCGCTGCCGCTGCCGCCACACTGCAGCGGGTGTCGCACCTGCGGATCTTCCTGGGACTGGCGGCAATCAACGTTACCGGTACTGTTCTGATGCTGCCGGAGCCTGTGGTATCCGGCATGTTCTTTCTGTCCCAGATGCTGCCGTTCATCGGTTTTCTCTATCTCATCCTTGCTTCCGCCATTCTCAGCAGGTCGCAGCGCCTTGAAGCCGAAAACCGGTTGCTGTTGAGCGAGCGCACGCTGCAGCGGGCCCAGCGGGTACTGCGGGTCGGGAACTGGGAGTACTACCCGGGTGGAAGACTGCAGTTCAGTGATTCGCTGTGGGAGATTCTGGCACGACCACCGCTGCCTTCTCTGCTGATCTCTGATGCCATCGACATGATGGCGGTACCGGCGGAACAGCCCGTGCTGCTGGCACACCTGGAAAGTCTGCAGTCGGGTGTCGCGCGCGACTTCGAGATGCAGTGCGCGGTTCTCAGTGGTGAGGGTCAGTGTATCGACATCCGCGTCATCGGCCAGCGCGGGAGTGGAGATGTGCAAATATTCGGCACAGTGCAGGACATCTCGCACCAGGCGGAACAGACCCGGCTGTTGAATGAAGCGCGTCTGGCGGCAGAATCCGCCGCCGCCGCCAGGACCCAGTTTCTGGCCAACATGTCACACGAGATCCGCACACCAATGAACGGTGTGATCGGAATGACGTCGCTTCTCGGTGGCACTGAGTTGAACCACCAGCAGAAGGATTACGTGGAGACGATTCGTGCCAGCGGGGAGTCTCTGCTGCATATCATCAACTCGATTCTCGACTTCTCCAAAGTGGACGCGGGTCAGATCCAGCTGGAGAGTCATGCCTTCGATCTGGAAGCCTGTCTTGCAGACGCACTCGACGTGGTACTCCCCTCCGCCATGGAGAAAGATCTCGAACTGCTGTTTGATTGGGATCTTGACCTGCCCGAGCACTACATCGGTGACAGTTCCCGCATCCGTCAGGTGGTGATCAATCTCCTCGGTAATGCGGTGAAGTTCACCGACAGAGGCGAGGTCTGTCTGGCTGTGCGGGAACAGGATTCAAAACCCCGGGCTGCGCCTGCTGAAGAGGGGCGGGAGATTTGTCTGCTGGAGATCGCCGTGATCGACAGTGGCCTGGGGATACCGAAAGAGCAGATCGATCGGGTGTTTGATGCTTTCACGCAGGCGGATGCTTCCACCACCCGGCGTTTCGGTGGCACCGGTCTGGGTCTGAGCATCACCCGGGAACTCGTCCACCTGATGGGTGGTGAGATTGAAGTCAGCAGCGAGTACGGGCGTGGCTCGACCTTCCGCTGTCTGCTGCCGATGCAGGTTACTGCGGGTACCCGTACCGAATCGCTCGAGACGCTTCGGGGTTGCCGTGTGCTCGCGGTCGATGACAATCAGACCAATCGTCGGGTCCTGGAGAGCTATCTGACCCGGCTGGGTATGAACGCCCGGGTACTGGAGGATCCCCGGGGGCTGCTCGATGCCTATCTGGCAGATACTGACTGCCGGATGCTGATTTTGGACATGCACATGCCGGGCATGGACGGTGTTGAACTGGCGCGGGCGCTTCGCGCAATCCCCGACAGGCGGCCGCTGCTCATCCTGCTTTCTTCGCTGGGCGACGGACAGCACGGTGAACTGTTTGACTATACCTTCACAAAACCGATCCGACCCCGGCAGCTCACTGATGCACTGATCAGTCTGTTACAGGAGAAGGATGCAGGCGGACCGCCCGAGCGCCTGCCTGCAGAATCCTCGAACACTTACCGGTTCAGTGTGCTGGTTGCCGAGGACAATCTGGTGAATCAGAAGGTTGCCCAGGGACTGCTCTCACGTCTCGGGGTAAAAGCCGATGTGGTGGCAAACGGTCGGGAAGCGGTGGAAATGCTCAGTCAGCGGCATTACGACGTGGTGTTCATGGATGTGCAGATGCCTGAGGTGGATGGACTGGAAGCCACGCGGCTGGTGCGTGAGAACCCGGACATGAGCCAGCCGCACATCATCGCGATGACGGCCAACGCCATGCAGAGTGATCGGGAAGAGTGCCTGGCCGCCGGTATGGACGACTTTCTCACCAAGCCCGTACGCCTGCAGGCGCTCTCGGAAGTCCTTGCCCGGGCCGATGTCAGTCTGCGCGAACCCGGATCAGCGATCCGGGAGATCCGTCCGTGAGCAGGTAGATCAGTCCATCCGGCCCGACCCGTACATCGCGGATGCGGGCGCCGATTTCACTGAACAGGGATTCCTCCTCGAGAGGACCACTCGCCAGGTTCTCACCCGCACCTGAACTCAGGCGGCGGATTTCCCGATCCACCAGTGCGCCGACCAGCAGACTGCCATTCCACTCCGGAAACGCATCACCGCGATAGACGGCGAAACCCGAAGGTGCGATCGAAGGCACCCAGTAGTGCAGAGGCTGCTCCATCCCGGCGTATTCGGTGAAAGGCGAAACATAGGCGCCACTGTAGTCGAGGCCGTAGGTGATGGCCGGCCAGCCATAATTCAGTCCAGGCGCCAGCACGTTGACCTCATCGCCGCCCCGCGGGCCGTGCTCGTGCAGATAGACAGTGCCGGTGGCGGGATCCAGCGCCAGGCCCTGGGGATTGCGGTGGCCATAGGTCCACACCGCAGGATGGCCGCCTTTGCCATCCGCGAAGGGGTTATCGGCCGGCAGACTGCCATCGGTGCGTATGCGCACCGTCTTGCCGAGCAGCGCCCGGGTATTCTGGGCCTGTTCCCGGTAGTCGAAGCCGTCACCTGTGGTGAGCAGCAGGGTGCCATCGGGGAGGAACAGCATCCGGCCGCCGTAGTGCTGGGGGGTGTCTTTGCTGGGACTGGCTGTGAAGATGGCCTCTACGTCGGTCAGACTGTTGTCCTGTAAACGGGCACGCACAACCCGGGTGGCGTTGGCCGACATGTCGCCGTGGGCAAATGACAGATAGATCCGCTGATTGCCCGGAAAATCCGGATCGAGGATCACATCGAACAGGCCGCCCTGGCCGGCGAAAAAAACAGGTGGCACATTGGCAATCGGCTCCCCGACAGCGCCGGAGGTCGAAACCCGACGCAGTGTTCCCGCGCGCCCGGTGACGAGGAAGTCACCACCCGGCAGAAAGGCCACGCACCAGGGGTTTGCGAGATTGTCGGTCACGGTTTCGAGCCGATACGCACTGGCGGCCGTGGCAGCAAGGATCGCGGCGGCGGCCACAAATCCTGCAGCGACTGCTGCCAGCGACCGGTTCCGGGTGCGCCGGGTGGTGTTCCGGCAGGGGAGCAGGAGTCTGTTTGTTTGCACTTTTGTTTGCACTATAGGGATGACAGCCAACAGGAAGCCGTTATCCTAGTAGCCCGTCGTCAGCATTGATAGGCCTCGATTCCACAGGCCGCAGTTCAGGGGAAACAGATGATTCGATCGCTCGGTGCCTTTCTGCTCGCACTGCTCACCGCCTACATCGTCGGCGCGGCAGCGGCGACCCAGGCGGTAATGTCAGCGCTGGGTCAGATGGGGGTCGATGTCAGTATCGCCGATCGTCTGGGTGCCACCCTGCATGATCAGGTCAGCATGTTTGCAACTTACGCGCCGCTGCTCGCGGTCGCGCTCACTGTCGGCCTGCTCGTGGCGGTGCTGATCAGCCGTTTTCTACCCGGATGGCGCAGGGTCGGCTGTGTGCTCGCGGGATTTGTCGCGGTGATCGCCATGCATCTGATCATGCGCCAGGTACTGGATCTTACCCCGGTGGCGGCTGCACGCAGTCCGGCCGGTCTGCTCCTGCAGGGTTTTGCAGGTGCGCTCGGCGGTTATGTGTTCTGGCTGGCCGGCAGCGGCCGTCAGCGAGAGGTTGAGTCGACCGCACAGCAACGCGGCAGCCTGTGAACACCCCGGCTCCCGTATCCCGCGGACTGCAGGTGCGGGCCCTGGACTGGATCGAGCGCGTCGGCAACCGGCTGCCGGATCCCGCACTGCTGTTTCTGCTGCTGCTGATCGCTGTGTGGGTACTTTCGGCGCTGCTTGCCCAGTTCGACTACGCACACATCGATCCACGCAGTGGTGAGCCGGTGACGGTGGTAAACCTGCTCACCGGTGCGTCTCTCGCCAGTTTTCTGTCGACCATGGTAACCACCTTCGTGCAGTTCCACCCTCTGGGGGTGGTGCTGCTCGCCATGCTGGGAATCGGTGTCGCCGACCATACGGGCTTCATCCGCGCGGGACTGCGCGCGCTGCTCGCGGTGACTTCGCGGACACTGCTCACGCCCATGCTGCTGCTGGTTGCCATCGTCAGCCACAGCGCTGCGGACGCGGGCTACGTGCTGGTCATTCCGTTAGGTGCGGTGATCTTCCAGGCCGCGGGGCGCCATCCGCTGGTAGGCATTGCAGTGGCTTTCGCTGGAGTTTCCGGCGGTTTCTCCGCCAATTTCGTGCCGTCCGCACTCGACCCCATGCTGCAGGGCATCAGTCAGGCAGGCGCGCAACTCATTGATCCCGACATCGTGCTGAACCCCCTCAACAACTGGTTTTTCACATCCGCCTCCACACTGCTCATCGTCGGTCTCGGCTGGTACATCACAGACAGGCTGGTTGAGCCCCGGCTGCGCGGACTGACGGTGAATGGTGACGGCGCCCGCAGCGAGGGCATGGAGACTCTGACAGCGGCAGAGCGACGCGGCCTGCGCGCCGGATGTGCGGCCATGGCAATCGGCATCGGCGCGCTGGCACTGAGCGCCTGGCCGGAAACCTCCGCCTGGCGGGCACCGGATGGTGAGCTGGCCGCATCGGCCGCGCCGCTGATGCGCAGCATCGTGCCACTGATCTTCCTGTTGTTCATCATTCCCGGTGTCGTATACGGCTATGTTTCGGGGTCGGTGAAAAGCCACAGGGACATCATCGCGGGCATGACTCAGGCGATGAGCAGCATGGGTTACTACATTGTGATGGCGTTCTTCGCCGCACTCTTCATTGCCGAATTCGGCCGCTCCAACCTCGGTGTGCTGCTCGCGCTGCAGGGAGCCGGCTGGCTGAAGGCGGCGGCAATGCCTGGCTTCATCACCATCATCGCCATGGTGATGATCACGGGGACCATCAATCTGTTTGTGGGCTCAGCCTCGGCTAAATGGGCGTTGCTGGCTCCGATTTTTGTGCCGATGCTGATGCAGCTGGGCATTTCACCGGATCTGACCCAGGCCGCTTACCGGGTGGGGGATTCCTCGACGAACATCATCACCCCGCTGATGCCTTACTTCCCGCTGGTGGTGGTGTTCTGCCAGCGCTATGTGCGGGAGACGGGTATCGGGACCGTGGTTGCCATGATGCTGCCTTACTCAATCGGCTTTCTGCTGCTGTGGACGATGTTTCTACTCGCCTACTGGGCGGTGGGACTGCCGCTGGGCCTTGGTGCAAGTTACAGCTACGGGCTCTGACAGAATCTGCACGGGATTTTCTCTGGTGTCCGTGGAAACGCTCCCGCCAGTCACCGCATTGGTCGATCGTAGGAACGGATTTCGTCACGCACCCTGGCCATCTCGGCGGCGATGGTTTTACTGATGCCGCCGATAACGGCAGTGGCGTCTCCTTCATTGAATGCCCAGGTGGTTCCGGTCCAGAAGCGACGTGTCCTGTTGCCGTCCACGAAGAATGCGTTGACCTCGGCAAACACGGGTTCGTTCTGCTGATACAGGTCGAGCTCGTCTTTGGTGGCTTCGTAATAGGCGTGAAGATCCGGATTGTCCGGGGTGATCCGTCTGTCGCTTTCGATGATGCCCCCCGTGCCGTCTCGAGCCACCCGGTTGATGATCACCACAGCAGCCACATCGTGGCGGTTTGCCGCCCGCACCATGTCTGATGGCCGGGCACGCTTGATGTCGGGAATGTCGGTGCGACTCGCCACCCCGCGGATGTTCTGATCAGCCAGATCGCGCACAAACTGATCTTCGAGCTGCGCGCGTACTTCGGGTGAGTCGACAAAGGCAACGACATAGAGTCCGCTCTGACGGGTGAAATCGGTACTGATGACGTCGGTCCGGGCGGCGCAACCGCTGATGAAGAGCAGCGCGATAAGCAGCGCCAGCTGATTTTTCACCGAAGGGGAGATATCGGGGAGCTGTGCAGACACACGGGAGTCCCGGAGCAGGCGGTCGCTCGAATGTCCCATGCTGCAGCCTGAATGGTCAAGGCTGGCGGAGACCGGTCGTTCAGGCGTCCTTGTCTACCAGCTTGAAATCCGCGAAGGCCCGCTCGCTGGTGCGTGGTTTGACCCTGACCTCTCCGGCGACGCTGTCGAAATAGCTCATTTCGTCTACATAACGCTTGAGCTCGCGTGAGGCGGCTTCCCGGGTCGGAAACGGACCATGGTCTTCCTCGCGGGTCTGGAAAAACCAGTTGCCGTTGAGGCAGAACAGACGATCGCCGGAGCGGAAATGGGTGGCGTGGGTTTTGTCTTTCTTCCTCATATTCGAAGTATGGTTGCGATGGCTGCTCCTGTTTGGGACTTCCATCACATTCCTGTCGCAGATTTCCCCGGCCATCTGCAGCCTGATGGTGAAAACCTCTGCTGTGGTGATTGCTGGTCAATTGGTGTTGAATCCCGACAGTTGCCGGTTCGGGTAGAGTTTCAGCCCAGCAGATTCCGTAAATGTCAGTCGCCTCCCCGATCGGGTGGGCGGCAAAGGCTGAGTCAACTATATGTACAAGCAGGAGCTCCGACTGGCGGTTGTGATTTACGGCGGCGCCTCGCTCGCCGTATACATGCATGGCGTGACCAAGGAACTGCATAAGCTTGTCCGCGCCTCCAAAGCCTTCCACGAACTCGGCCGCGAAAGGGCTCTGAGCAGCCGGTTCGAAGACCTCTTCGATCCACGCGAAGCGGACACCGAATCCGCCTATTTCGAACTGCTGAAGCGGGTGAACCGGCACTGCCACCTGCGGGTGGTTGTGGATGTGGTTGCGGGTGCTTCGGCCGGTGCCATCAACGGCGTGATGCTGGGCAAGGCCATTGCCGAGGATGCCCTGCTCGACGCCCAGACTTCCATGTGGCTCAACGATGCGGATATCGAATCCCTGGGTTTTCCGCATCGCTCATCCTGGCAGAAATGGTATCTGTATCCGCTGCTGAGGGCGCTGAGCTGGTGGCTGCCGAAGGAGATCGGCGGACATGCGGAAACCCGGGAAAAGATCGCCCGCCTCGTGCGATCGTCCTGGTTTCAGCCGCCGTTTTCCGGAGAGCGGCTCTCGGAGCGCTTTTTCGAAGCGCTCCAGGCGCTGATCCGCAGTCGACGGCCGGATTCGACCCTGCTGCCACCCGGTCAGCGCCTGGACGTGTATTCGAGCATTACCGATCTCAATGGCTATCCGAGCAGCACGCGTCTGCACGAAGAACTGGTCGCCAATGACCGCGAGCATGGTGCCTTCTGCCGGCTCTCTTTCCGGGCGCATGCGGATGCTGCCGCGAGCAGTGACTTCCACGATGACAATCTGCCGGCCCTGGTCTGGGCTGCCCGGGCGAGTTCGTCTTATGCCGGCGCGTTTCCCCCCTTCCGGCACGATGAGCTGCGTAACCTGATTGACCGGCTCGGGATCCACTGGAGCCGTGAGAAAAATTTCCTGGAAAACAATCTTTTCACCCGGGATGGTCGACCTGCACACCAGGTATTCGACCCGAAGAACCGTTACTTTGTGGATGGCGGAATCGTCAACAACAAACCTTTCAGTGATGCGATACAGGCACTGGGTCAGCGGCCGGCCGACCGGCGGGTGAATCGCCACATTGTCTATATCGAGCCTGACCCGAATGTTGCCGAACCCGGCGAATCCGGAAAAACACTCAGCTATCTGCGTACGCTGCAGGCCGCACTGTCCACCATTCCGCGCAATCAGCCGATCGTGGAGCAGCTGGGAGAGATCATTGAGCAGGATAAGCGTGTACAGGCGAATCGTCGCATTGTGGAGACCTATGAACCGCGGGTGCTGGCGATGGTACACATGCTCCAGAGTGGACAGGTGCACCAGGAGCTGTCTGCCGATCAGATTGGTTATCTCAGGGTAGGTGTTGCAAGACTTGCCACAAAAGAACTGGGCCTTGCCTTTGAAGCCTATGAGCGGCGACGGGTCTGGCGATTGACGGAAGCACTGATGGAGGAATGGGTGTTGCTGGCCGAGCAGCCGCACCTGCAATCCACCAGAGCAGCCATGATCTCTTCCATCGAACAGTGGTGGGAAGAGGACAACGAAGTCATCGTGCGGACGCAGCAGACCGACTTTCTGGAACGTTTCGATGTCACCTTCCGGATCCGACGCCTCCAGTTTGTGATCCGTCGGCTGAATCAGCATGCGGAGCTCGAGTCGATCGATGCGATCTCCGAAGACGCACTCGGCAGCTTCAAGATCACCGCCTATGGATTTCTCGAAAAGCTGCTCGACATCCGGCGAGCCCGGCTGATCGACGATTCGCTGATCGATCACCTCTATCAATCCGCAAGGCTGATTCCGCTGAACCGGGCACAGACCCGGGAACTCCTCACATCCCTGAGTGCATCAATGGATCTGAATGAACTGGATCAGGAGATCGACGCGGCGTTTTTCCACCTCTGTCAGAGCCTGACTTCCGAGGATCTGCGCAGAGCGTTTGTCGCGGATTATGTCGGCTTCCCGGTATACGACGTGCTGCTCTATTCGCCGGGGCAGAAGGAACAGGGACCGGATCCCCTGACCCGTCTGCGGGTCGAACGGATCAGCCCGAGAGACGCACGCAGCCTCTCCGCAGTGTTCGAAGGGCTGCGCAGCCGGACCTTCATGGGCTTTCTGGGATTCTTCAATCGTGCCTACCGGGAACACGACTATCTGTGGGGTCGTCTGCACGGCGCAGAACGGATGGTCGATCTTCTGAACAATCTGGTTCCCGGCGGTATTGAAAACGCGGCAGCGCTGCGCCTGGATCTGTTCCGTGCGATTGTGCAGCGGGAGAAGCAGCGTCTGTACCGATGCGACGACCTGCTCGCGAATCTGGATGCACTGCTCGCTGAAATGGCTGCCGGCAGCAGGAGTTGAAGCACAGCGGCGCCGATCTCACCAATGGGCCCGTCGGCCCCCATCTGGTCCGTCTGACGATACCCATGTTTCTGGGGATCTCCTCGATGATCATGGCCGCCATGATCGACACCGTCTATGTCGGCTGGATCGGTACTCTGGAGCTGGCCGCGGTGAGCTTCACCTTTCCGCTGGTGATGGCGCTCACCACCCTGCCCATGGGCATCGGAGTGGGTGCGGCGTCGATCATCGCCCGGGTGGTTGGAGAAGGCGATCGGCTGCGCGTGCGTCGATTGTCGACCAACGCACTGCTGCTGGTTGCAGTACTGGTTGCCACGCTGACCGGAATCACGATGTGGGCGATCGAACCGCTGTTTGTGCTGCTGGGCGCAGAAGACGACATCCTGCCGATCGCGGTCATGTATATGAAGGTTTGGCTGTTCGGCCTGCCGGTATTTGCCATACCAATGGTGGCCACCACGCTGATGCGTGCTGTCGGCAACGCGCGCCTGCCGGGTGTGCTGATGACGGTGGGTGCCGGCATGCAGGTGGTGCTCGCCCCGGTGCTGATATTCGGGATACCCGATCTGTGGCCGGGGCTCGGACTGGTGGGTGCTGCCTGGGGATTCGTGTTGTCCCGCATTCTTGTTTTTCTGGCAGCCGTCTTTTTTCTCAGGCGTATGGATCTGCTGAATTTCGAATCCCGTTCGATCGCCGAGCGTATCGACTCCTGGCGGGAGGTATTGCGCATCGGTGTGCCTTCGGTGGCCACCAATCTCATCGGTCCGGTGTCCATGGCAGTGATCGTGGCCATGCTCGCGGAATTCGGTCACGAGGTGGTTGCGGGATTTGGCGTGGCATCCCGTATCGAGTCCCTCGCGACCATGGTTCTCATGGCGCTGTCGGCGAGCACGGGACCCTTCATCGGGCAGAACTGGGGACGCGGTCTGGTGGATCGAATCGAAAGCGCCCAGCGCCTCGCATACCGGTTCTCCTTTGCCTGGGGGATGTTTGCCTTCCTGGTACTGGCCGCGAGTGGGCGTGTGCTGGTGGGGGCGATCAACGAGGATCCCGGGGTGATCGAAGCCACCTACCTGTATCTGCTGCTGGTACCGGTGACCTACGGATTTCTCGGCTCTTCCATGGTGGCGGGGTCGACGTTCATCGCCCTCGGCAAACCGCTGCCACCCCTGGTGTTGAGTGTGGCGCGGATGGCGGTGTTCTATGTGCCCCTGGCGCTGCTGCTGCAGCAGTGGTTCGGTTATGGCGGGATCTTTGCTGCCGCCGGAATCTGCAACCTGCTGCTCGGTGTGCTCAGCGTGGTCTGGGTACGACGCTTCCTGAACACCCGGGCGGCCCAGCGACTCAATCCCGGGTAAACGCCCGAATCAGGTCGAACATCACCCGGGTTCCCCGCTGCATATTCTCCACTGAGATGCGTTCGTCGTTGCCGTGTACGCCGCGACGGTCCTGATCGGGTACCACGAAGGGCCCGAAGCCGTAGCTGACGATGCCGCGATCACGGAAGAAATGGCTGTCCGTGAATCCGGTTGTCACGCCCGGCACCACGCTCGAGCCGGGGAAGTGGCGCTCATACACTGCGAGGATTTCGCGGTACAGGGGCGTGTCCTGGCTGCTCACGGCGGGTGTAAAGCCCATGATCTTCTCGATCTCGATGTTGGGATCGTTGATGATCAGAGCGAGCTCATCGATGAACCGGTGCGGGTCTTCGTCCGGCAGCAGCCGGCAGTCGAGTTCGAGTTTGGCTTCGGTGGGCACTACGTTGATCTTGCTGCTGCCTTCGAGGCGGGTCAGGGAGCAGGTGTTGCGCAGCAGCGCATGGTGGGACGGATTGGTGAGCTGCAGGTACTGCATGAATTCCGCATCCCGCACTGAAGCGCTGATGTCCGCATAGCGGCCGGTCAGGGAACCCTCCTGGTACGGCGCCATGCCTTCGAACATGGCCTGCACGGCAGGCACGACCCGGGCGACGAACTGTGTGCGCGCGAGCCGGTCTCCCGCCCGCAGCAGCCGGGTTACGGCGGTTTCGGTCTGGGGTGTGGAACCATGGCCCGGATTGCCATGGGCAGTCAGCCGCAGCCACAGCGGCACCTTCTGGGTGGTCTCCACACTGAACACGGTGGTCGTGCCTGCCAGGCTGCCACCACCGCCTTCGTTGAGCAGATAGCCGGCGCCTTCAAAAATTTCCGGATGTTCCCGCAGCAGCCAGCCGGCACCGAACTCACCACCGGCTTCTTCGTCTGCTGTCGCAACAAACACCACATCCCGGTTGAGTCGCGCGCCACTCGCATGCAGCGCGAGAAATGCCTGCAGTTGGGCGATCCCGAGCCCCTTCATGTCGAGCGCGCCGCGGCCATAGATGTGGCCGTCGCGGATAGCGCCACTGTAGGGATCGAAAGACCAGTAGCGCCGGTCGGCGGGCACCACGTCCATGTGATTGAGCAGTATCAGCGCAGGCTCATCGCCCCCTTCAAGGCGGGCCCAGATGTTGCCGCGACCGGGTGCGGACTCTGCCATCTCGAAAGAAATTCCGGCCTCATCGAGGATGGCGGCGATGAACTCTGCCCCCCGGGTTTCGTTGCCGGGGGGGTTTTCAGTGTCGATCTGGATGAAGGCGGACAGGCGCTCTGGTGCGGCGGCGGCGAAAGGTTCGATGTCTGACTCCGCCGCGAGGAGCGGTGCCGCTGCCAGCAGCAGGCTGATTGCGAGCGGGCCGGTCCAGGCGAAGTGAATGGCTGACAGGCAACTGAGGCGATGTGTTCGTCTGTGCATGAGGCTCCCCTGTGATGGCCACAGTTTAGCGCAATGCACTGCTCGTGCTCTCGTCAGGTATGGAGCGATCAGTTATCAGTGAGAAGATGGAGGTGGGGCGGCGAAAAGAAACCTCCCTGGAGAGCCCATGGAGCGGCAGCCCAGAAAAAAAGCGGGGCCAATCGGCCCCGCTTTGATCTGCCTGATCAGCTCGATCAGTTCCCGCCGAACTTGTAGGTCACATCGATTCCGTAGAACCGGGGGTACAGGTAGGTAGCCGTCTGCCGCCAGTTGCCGCCGGAGGTCGGTGTACCGATACCACGCGCAGCACCTTCTTCTGTCACGTCGTCCACGAAGGCTCGCACGTTCCAGTTGTCGGCGTTGTCGCGGAATGAGGCGTAGAGGTCAAAGCGCACGCGGTCGGGCACCTTGTCCAGATCCCGCTTGATACCGGAATCCCAGAACTCTCCCGTGTAGGAAGCAGAGCCACCAAGCGTGAAGACACCGATGGAGGTGTTTATGTCGTACCAGGAGTACAGGGTGGCCTTGTTGCGCGGGATGCGTTTGAGGTCATTGCCTTTGAGGTTCACAACCTTGGGCACGAGCAGCGTGTTGGGGTAGGCCGGGTCATCGTCTTCGATTACGAAAAGGTCGGAATCGTACTCGGTTCGGGTATAGGAGTAGTTGCCGCCGATGGTCCAGTTGTCGGTGGCCAGCCACACCCCTTCGATCTCGAAGCCCATGTTGTAGGCGTCATCCACGTTAATGACTACGTTGCGACCGCCGCCTGTCTGGGGCTGAAACTCTTCCACCTCGTCCTGATAGCCCTCGTAGTCGTAGTAGTAGATGGCGGAGAACACCTGCAGCCTTCCGTCGAACAGCGAGCCTTTGTAGCCCAATTCGTAAGACATCACTTCTTCTTCGTCGTAGGTGGCCGAAGGACCAGTGCGACCGGTGACCGGATTGCCATTGGCGTCGAAGAACTGAGTCTGGGTGCCCAGCAGGCCCAGGGAATAACCACCGGAGCGATAACCCGTGGTCACACCGAAGTAGACGAGAGTGTCGTCGTTTGGTGTCCAGTCCACGTTCACCCGATAGGTCACTTTGTCCCACTTCTTCTTGCTCGGCTCACTGGCGTCAGACCAGGAGATCGGGAAGGCCTGCAGGCGCAGGGGGCGGGTGCAGTTCGGATCGTCCAGCGCACAGGTCGGGGTGATGGGCATGTTCGGGTTCAGGGTCGGCGTAAAGGAGGCGTTGCCCATCAGGATGTTCATCATTGCCAGCGGAGTCAGACCGACCGATGCGCAGGTACCACCATACAGGAAGGCGCAGGTCGGTTCCGCGGCAAATGCAGAGATCGAGGGCATGAAGGCTGCGCTTTCTGTATAGCCACCACGCTGCTCGGCCGCCGTCTTCTCATCCTCTGCCCAGCGGATACCAAGGGTGATAGACCAGTTGTCATTAAAGGTATAGACACCCTGTGTGTAGGCGGCATAGGCATCTGTTGTGACCTTGTTGTCGATGCCATACAGCAGACCAAGCGGGTCGCCACCGGCGCGACCGAAGGTCGAGGTGCCGGGTGCTGCCGTGTGCAGGGACACTGGGGGTGCGGGAATGAAGGCGGCGAGGCTGCCGTAGTTGACCGGATTGGTCCAGCGACCCTGGTTGTTGTCGTCGTTCACCGAGTACTGCTGACGCCGATTGGACTGGAACTGGTAGACACCGCTGGTCAGTTGCAGGTTGTCGCCGATCTGCCAGAGCAGCTGAATCTCGTTGGAGAAGGTCTCAACGGATTCCTTCACCAGCTGATGGTAGCTGGTGAGGCTGCTGGTGGAATCGTCGCTGTCGATGAAGAAGGTGTAGTCGAAATCCTGCCAGCCACCGATCCACTTGATCTGGGTGGTCTCATTGATGTCCCAGGACAGATCTGCCTGTACACCCTGCTGATCGAATACCTCATCGTTGCGGTTGTCGGTCAGGGCGTAGCCGTGCAGGTCTTTAATGTTCGAATCGAAAACGTCGGGGTTGGTACCGTAGGCGGCATTCGGACGGCTCAAAGAGGAGGGGTCAACGCCGGGTCTGGCGTAGATTCCCTGGGTAATACCACCTGCAGGGTTCAGGAAATCCATTCTGGTGCCCGTGTAAGGCACTGCGCCACCGAACAGCGCACCTGGCACCGGGACGATACCCAGTGCGTACACGTCTGTAGAGCGGACACCTCGGGTCTGGGGACCCTGGGCAGTAATCGGACCTTCCGTCACAAGTACCGAACTGTTGATGATGCGATCTGACCGTCGGTCATTCCAGCGCACGTTGGCTTCCCAGTCGTCCGCGATCTGCCAGTTCAGTGCCAGGGCGATGTTCTGGTCGCCGACCGAGTTCACATCTTCGGATCCGTCGATGCCTTCCTGGGCGCCGTCCCGATCCCGTCGCACAGCGGTCAGGCGATAGGCGAGCCGGTCTGCTATAAGCGGACCGGACAGCATACCGTAGAACTCCCGGGTATCCAGGTTGCCGAACATGCCGCGGATTTCACCTTCGGTTTCGTAGGTCGGTTTGTTAGTGATGTAGTTGAGTGCGCCACCGATGGAGTTGCGGCCGTACAGGGTGCCCTAGGGGCCGCGCAGGGCTTCGATCCGCGCGATGTCGTAAAGGGCGCTTTCGGAGGATGCGATACCGAAGTCTTCGGAATACACACCGTTGTAGTAGGTGGCAACACCCGGGTCACCGCCCAGTGCGCGGAAGTTGCGGCCGACGCCCCGGATCCTGATGTCATAGGCATCCCGAGTGGTGGCAGGCATGAAGTTGACCATTTCATCCGCACCCTGGATACCCATGTCCTCGATCATGGTTTCGCCAAAAGCGGTGATGGAAATGGATGTATCGGAAACTGTGGACTGCCGCTTCTCGGCAGTCACCACGATTTCCTCGATACGTCGGCCTGAATCTTCTGCCGCGAAGGTCGCAACGGGCAGGCCGATGGCTGTAGCTGCAGCAGCAGTCACAGACATCAGATAGCGAAAGCTAGACGCCATAATGGAACCCCTCCTGTTATAGAACCTGCGAGGTCCCTCAACCCCGCTCTCTTTTCGATCCGAACACCGGGTTCGGATCCGTTCATTTCGTCCGTTTCCGCTCTGCAGCAGGTGCATGCGGCCTGGATAGCCGGCTGAATCTCCCTCAAGTAGCTGGCTCGAATAGAACTGCGCCACTTAGCGCCCACTGCGGCCGATGCGGCTCTATGGGCACCATCTCCTGTGATGCGCATCACAAGAATCCGTGATCTTGGGGGTGGATGCAATGGCATTTGTAGGGAAATCGTGGCTCTGGCCGGGTGATTGTGCGCCCGGACGGGGTCCCGGAATCCCGGGAAGACTGTGAAACGTAACGCGGAAACACGCCTGCTGCGTGGCTTTACTGTGGGCTGGCGTCGATGGAGGAAACGCATGTGGATACCTTTGATCTGAACTGGCCGAAAACTCAGGCCACCTTTTATACCGACGGCTGGCGCTGCCGGATCGTCTGGCGTCAGCAGGGTGGGCCCGGCGGCACCATAGACAATCACAACCTGTGCAAGCGCCGGCTGGCCGACAGTCTGGGTGGAGCGCCCTACCTGCTGGCTGCCCTGCGGGCGCGCGGCTACGGCACTCTGGCTGAGGAAATCGAATCTCTTGTGGAAACGCCGACTCAGGCTGCCCCGGCGCGCGAGGCAGTCGCGGATCGGACCCGGGATTGGATTGCGGGCCTCGACGGTGACGCCACCTTTGCAGAAACCGGTGCCCGGCGGTCCAAAGTCTGGTTCGAGCTGGGGCAACTGGGCGAAGTGGTGCTGTTTCTGAAAGAGCCGCCAGCCAGGGGTAAATCCGAGTGGGTGCTCAAGCGCACCTGGCCCGATTCGGACCGCAAGGCGGAATACGTGGCCGGACCTTATCTGCGCGGCCTGTTCAGCTATCTCCAGGAGCACGCACCTGGCTTTGGCGAATCGGATGTGGAAACGCTGCTGAAGTTCTGCGGCGGGATCGATCACCCGGAGATCGTCAACGCAATTCGGCTCTGGAAAGACTCGGGGCGGTCGGTCACTCACTGATCGATCGCTGATCGCGCTACACTCGACCCCTTCCAGAGGGTGGGGGTTGTATTGATGGCGGACAAACTCAATCTGATGGCTGTTTTTCCCACCCTCGAGCTCAAGCTCGCAGGCGGTGGGTCAATGCGGCTTCCCGAGGCGATTGAAACGCCCTACGCCATCGTTCTTTTCTATCGCGGCCACTGGTGACCATTCTGCCGCCGACTGTTAGTCGGCTACGAACAACGCCTCGAGCAATTCAGGGCCATCGGGGTGTCGATTGTTGCAGGGACCGTGGACAGTGAAGAGCAGACGCTGGAGGTGTCCCGGGCGCTTTCCTTCCCCGTCGCATGGGGCATGACGCGCAGTGACGCGGATACCATCGGCGCCTGGTGGGAAGAGCGACGCGGCCACATCCAGCCGGCGGAGTTCCTGCTGACCCGGAAAGGTCGGGTGCTGTCATCGAACTACTCGAGTTCACCGGTGGGACGGATGGATCCGGGAGAGACGCTGACACTGGCAAAGCTGCTCGCCGCACGGAGTAAGAGTTGATATGCGGCGTGTCGTGCTGGTCTTTGTGTTCCTGATCTCAACAAATGCAGGGTTTGCTCCGTCAGCGACGGCGGAGGCAGCCGCAGAAGTAGTGGAAAAAGTCAGGCTGACAACCACACTGGGGGTGATCGAAGCCGACCTCTACCCGGAACGGGCGCCACGCACGGTGGCTAATTTCCTGGCCTACGTCGACGCCGGTCTCTACAACAATGCCAGTTTTTACCGGGTTGTGCGGCTCGACAACCAGCCCGCCAGCCCGGTCAGGATCGAGGTGATCCAGGGTGGGCGCGGACCGGCCACCTACGACCCCGACACGCACCCGCCGTTTCCACCGCTGGTCCACGAGACCACCCGGGAGTCGGGTCTCAGCCACGTGGATGGCGCGCTGTCCATGGCGCGGCTGGCGCCGGGCAGTGCGACTTCGGAGTTTTTCATCTGCATCGGGCCGCAGCCTGAACTCGACTTCGGCGGCGCCCGCAATCCGGACGGACAGGGCTTCGCCGTATTCGGCCAGGTCACGGCGGGGATGGAGGTGGTGCGGGCTATCCAGGCCGGCAGGACCCAGGGTGCGGCGCCCGACTATCTGAGGACCATCGACGGGCAGATGCTGACTGAGCCGGTGGTCATCGAGCAGGTCGGGCGGGTCGAGTAGCGGAGCAAGCGTGGCGGGCGGGCCGGGTAACCCGCTCTGCTGATCGGCCCGCAGTCGCGGGCCTTGTACTGGCGGTTGGTGACGGGCACGAAGCGACCCGTCAGTGTGCAGTACAGAGGGTGCCTAGCTGCGTGGCCAGACCACGCCCTGGTCTTTGCTCTTCACCGCCTTCATGCCTTTATAGACAAACTTCTGCACCCGCTTACCTTCATAGGTCTCGGTGGTGAAGATGTTGCCCTTGGAATCGGTAGCGATGCTGTGCACGGCGAAGAACTGGCCGGGCTGACGGCCGCCGTCGCCGAAGCTGGTGAGAATCTCGAGATTCTCCCGCAGCAGCACATAGACCTTCATGTTCTTGCCGTCGGCGAGGTAGATGAAGCGCTGGTCTTTGTCTTTCGAGAAAGCAATATCCCAGGTGGAGCCGTCACCCAGGGTGCGGGGAGCAACCTGCTTCTCCATCACAAAGGTGCCGTCGGTCCTGAAGACCTGGATGCGGTCGTTCGGTCGGTCGCAGACATAGACCAGACCGTCGTTGCTGGGCTCTGCGCAATGCACGGGATTGCGGAACTGTTTCACCAGCGGGGCATCGGGATCGTAGGGGCCGAGATCCGCATCGTCGGGCTTGTTGCCGTATGCGCCCCAGAATCGCTTCACCGCGCCGGTGTCCATATCGAGCACGGCGACACGCTTATTTGCGTAGCCGTCCGCCACATAGGCTTCATTTGCCGCATTGTCGAAGGCGATCTTGGCAACCCGACCGAAATGCTCGGTGCTGCTCGAGTTGGCCTCCATACCGGGCTTGCCGATCTGCATCAGGAACTTGCCATCCCGTGTGAATTTCAGGATATGGCTGTCGCCCTGGCCATTGCCGCCGATCCAGACGTTGTCTTTGCCGTCCAGGGTGAGCCCATGGTTGGAAGACGGCCATTCGTATTCATCGCTGCGGCCACCCCAGGAGTTCACCAGATTTCCGGCCGGATCAAATTCGAGAATGTTCGGCGCGGGGATACAGCATTCGCCGGTCACCGGGTCCGTTGCCGCGCCTATTTCGGTACGGGGATTGAAGGAGTCACGACGATGGATGACGAAGACATGATCGCGGCTGTCTACACCGACACCGATGGCAGAGCCCAGCACCCAGTGATTGGGCAGAGGTCTGGGCCAGAGGGGGTCTACTTCGAACGCAGGCGCCTTCTCGGTGGCCGCATCGGCGCTCGGATCGATGAGCCACTGACCGTAGCCGAGCAGCAGAATGGCGGTAAGGAGACTGCCGCCGATAAAAATATTGCGCATGTTGGTCATTGCAGGTGACTTCCTTCGTTTATCCCTTTTTTGTGTTTTTCGCACGTTTTCATGCATCGCAGGAGCCTGCCCCGGAGGGAAGGCGCCTGTCGAGTGACGGCTAGTATACTCGCTGGCTTCTTGAGAGCGCAGTTGAGTCGTCCAGTGACCCGTGGTGTTTTATTCCTGCTGAGCCTGTTGTCGTGGCCACTCTGGGCCCACGAAATTCCGGCAGATGTACAGATCCGGATGTATCTGAAGCCGGAGGCTCAGACATTGACCGTGCTGATGCGGGTACCCCTCGAGGCGATGCGCGATTTCGAGTTTGCCCGACGCGGACCTGGCTATCTGGATCTGCCCGCGCTGGAGCCCCAGCTCATCGACGCAGTCCGTCTGTGGCTGCTGGACGATCTGAAGTTCTACGAATCCGGGCGTCTGCTCGATGTACCTCGCATCGCTGCGGTTCGGGTCGCCTTACCCTCGGATTCCGCTTTCGATGACTATGCGACAGCGCTCACTGCAGTTCGCAGCGAACGGCTCGATCCGGGCGTCGATCTGCCCTGGGCCCAGGCGCTGCTCGATGTGGAGCTCAGTTACGTAATCGAATCGGCGGATGCGGAATTCGAACTGGAACCGACCCTGGCGAGGCTGGGGTTGCGGACCCTGGTGCAGGTGCGTCTGATCCGGGATCCGGTCGAAACTGATTCTCGAGACGAAGTCGGTGTCGGCGCTACCAGTCGGGGGCTTTCCTTCGTCGGAGATCCGGGTCGCATCAGCCTGGAGCCCGGCTGGTCTGACGTCTTCAGTCGCTTCCTGACTTCAGGCTTTGAGCATGTGCTGGAGGGTGTTGATCACCTGCTCTTCGTTTTCGCCCTGGTGATTCCACTGTTGCGCTGGCGGGCGCTCGTTGCCGTGGTGACCGCCTTTACCCTGGCACACTCTCTGACACTCGGGGCATCGATGCTGGGACTGGTTCCGACTGCGCTGTGGTTCCCCGCTCTGGTGGAGTCTCTGATCGCCTTTTCCATCGTGCTGATGGCATTGAGCAATCTGTTCGAACTCAGATCCCACGGTCGCTGGCTGATCGCCTTCGTGTTCGGCCTGGTCCATGGCTTCGGCTTCTCCTTCGCGCTGAGTGAGATGCTGGCCTTTGCCGGGGATCATCTGAGCGTCTCGCTGCTGGCATTCAATCTCGGCGTGGAGGCGGGTCAGCTGCTGGTGCTGGCGATTCTGGTCCCGCTGCTTCTGATCTGCCGCCGTCTGCTGCCCGGGCGGGTACTGGTCATCGTGCTGTCCGCCGTCGTGGCCCACAGCGGCTGGCACTGGTTTACCGAACGCTGGACCACGCTCAGCTCTTACAGCTTCATCTGGCCGGAATGGGACCGGGCCCTGCTGGCCGGCAGCATGCGCTGGCTGATGCTGGTTCTGACCGCAACCCTGGTGATCTGGGTATGCCGGGGTCTGTTCGAGCGCTGGGTGCGGGAACCCGGCAACCGCCGTGTGTGACCGGTCAGCGTCCGGACCATGGCCAGCCGGTCTTCGCCCAGCATGAAGAGCACATTGAAGGATCCGGACCGGGAAAGTCTGCGCCGCGGCAGCACGGCGTACTGGGGGAATCCGGCACTGACGGGTCTGCGCACAAGGCTGGCGTTTATTGGGATTTCATTGTCGTGAAGTTCCCGAATCGCTCAATCCAGCTTCAGACTGCTAGTCGCGTGCGCGGCAGACCCAGTGCAAACAGTCGCGCGGGTATGTCACGTAAACCCGGTATGGCCAGTGCGAGTCGGACCGGAAGCGGCAGTGCGAATGGCTGATTGCGCAGCGCGCGTTTCACGATCTGATCCTGAATACGGTCCTGCACAGCCTGTGTGATGCGGGTCGCGCGCATGCGTCGACTCTGAATTTCCGCAAGGTGCGACTCTGTCAGGGTCCGGTTGCGCAGCGGCAGTGTTGCCGGGTCTGCCAGCACGTTTGCGGCAGCCACCGCATCGCTTACCGCCATGTTGATGCCCACACCGCCCACCGGCGTCATGACATGGGCCGCATCCCCGATGGCGAGAAAACCGGGGCGATACCATTTCACCAGACAATCACCCCGCACAGTGAGCAGATGCAGTTCTGTAAAATCCTTGAGTGCGTCGATGCGGTCGCTCAGCCAGGGTGCTGCATCACTGATACCTTTCCGCAGAGCGTCGATGCCCTGGGATTTCAGCTGGGCGAAATCGCCTTTTGGAAACACATAGCCGATCTGCCATTCGCCTGTGCGGGGAATGCAGACCAGCATCCGGCCGTGGGCAACGAAAAAGCCCCCGGTCTCGTGTCCGTCCCGCTCTCTTCTCGGCAGCCGGAACCAGCACACGTCCATTGGCGGTGCGCTGCTCTGTGCGCTGAGACCGGCGAGCTTGCGCATTCTTGAAAAGCGGCCATCGGCGGCCACCGTCAGTGTGGCATGGATGTTGTGATCGGCACCGGCCCGATAGCGGACGCCGGTGATCCGCCTGCCGTCTTCCAGCAGTGCCTGGGCGGCGGCACCCCTTAAGCAGGTGAAATTCGGGCAGGCTTCTGCCTTGCGGCAGAGCCAGTCCAGAAAGCTGGACTGGGGCATGACGGCCACATAGGGAAACCGGGTCGGCAGCCGATCGAAATGCACCAGATCCAGTGTGCGTTCCGGAGTGTGCAGAGTGACCGAGCGCATTTTCACGTGGGGAAGGTCGAGGGCCTCGTCTGCCAGCCCGAGGTGATCGAGGGTTTCGAGCGTAGACGCGTGAACCGTATCACCGCGGAAGTCGCGATCGAAATCCTGCCGGGCTTCGAGCAGGATTACGCTGTGGCCGGTGCGGGCGAGCAGCAGCGCGAGCATCATGCCGCCGGGCCCGGCGCCGACAATGCAGCAATCGACAGTTTCCGTGGACATCGCTCCTCCCTCTCCGGCTGACCGTGAGATCCTGATCGAAGGCCGGTCAGTCCGGTGAGCCCCGTTCCCCGATGGGCGATATACGTGCGTCGCTCGCAAGCCTGTCGAGATCCGGACTGGTCAGGGCTTCGAGAAAACGCAGCAGGTCGCTGGAGTCTACCCCGCTCATTGACAGGGGGCGAATCAGCGGGTCTTTCTCCGGGTCTGTTCCGCCGCCCGAATTGTAAAATTCGATGACGGCTTCCAGAGTGGCGAAACTGCCATCGTGCATATACGGGGCGGTCACTGCGACATTGCGCAGGCTGGGGGTCCGATAAGCCCAGCGATGCTCCGGGCGACCGGTCACTTCCTCGTGCCCATAGTCGTCCGCCCTGTGGACGCTAACCGGTTCCACTGTGAGCACGACACCCGGCGCCACCTGGAGCAGGGACGTGGTGGATGTTTCGCCCATTGCGCGACGATAGCCGGCGCCGGTACGGTGCACATCGTCATCGGTGAACAGTGCGCCGCTGCGAGCGATCAGATGGCAGCGTGAGCAGTCATGTTTCAGAAACAGCTGGAAGCCGCGCTTCGCGGAATGGGAGAGCGCTGCTGAGTCGCCGCCGTAATACCAGTGATCAAAGGGTGAATCCGCGGCGAGCAGTGCGCTCTGATAGGCGGCCAGCGCTAGCCCCAGCGTATTTTCGGTAAGTCCTTCTGCAAAGGTGACTCTGAAAGCCTCCGTGTACTCTTCGATCTGAGCCAGCCGCCCCAGAACGCTCGCGCGTGAAACATTCCCCATCTCGTCCGGCGACAGCAGTGGAGCCCAGATCTGTGCGACAAGACTGGTTTCCCGCGCATCATGAAAGAGGATATTCCGATAGATCACGTTGTAGAGGGCGGGCGCATTGCGGCGTGTGCTGCGGCCGTTGATGCCCACCGGAGTGGACAGCTCCGTCTGTGTGAACGCCTGCTCCGGCACGTGGCACATGCCGCAGGAAAGGGTGTCGTTTGGGGACAGGCGGCGATCGAAGAACAGACGCCGGCCGAGATCGATCCGGGCGGGATCTGCCGGATGGCGCAATGGTGGGAGTCCGAGCGGTGGGTTCAGAGTGCGTTCGAACAGATCTGCGGGTACCCCCTGGCTCATATTCAGCGCGGCGGATCGGCTCTGATAATCCGTTGACTCGTAACCGTTACGAGGATCACCCGGGATGATGTAGCCAGGGCCGCTGGCGGCGAGCGGTGCGGATGCGATCAGAAACAGGCTGACGAGCCCCCGTACATGAGTAACAAAGTTACCAGAACAGGACCGGCTGAGCGTCCTCTTCAGGATCGGCAGCAGGAGCAGCGCCTTCGCTTCATGGGTGCGGATGGAGAGTCGTTGATACTTGATCAAAGCCTCCCTAGCATAACTGACCACGCAATGATGGAGGGGGCCATTATGAGCGGTTTCAGAATGAGATTTATCGGTCTGTTCCTGGGAACTCTACTGGCCGGTGGCAGCCCGGCGATTTTTGCAGACGAAACCTGCATGTCGCCCTACATGGCGAAGATAGTCGGCCAGGAAGACTTCGTCTATGTGTGGACGCTGGGAGCGGAAGGTGTGGGTGACGGTCAGGACAAACTGGTCACCGTCGATGTCAATCCGGACTCCATCAGCTACGGCGAAGTAGTGCACATACTCCCGGTGGGCAGCCGCAATGAGGCACATCACTCGGGCCTCACTGACGACCGTCGCTTTCTCTGGGCGAGCGGACTCGATACCAATCGGATCTTCATTTTCGACATTCACAGTGATCCCGCAGCGCCCGTGCTGCACAGGACCATAGAAGACTTCACTGCGAAAACCGGTGGCATCGTCGGGCCGCACACCAGTTACGCGCTGCCGGGCCGGATGCTGTTGACCGGGCTCTCCAACAACCGGGACCACGGCGGTCGAACCGGTATGGCGGAGTACACCAATGCGGGTGAGTACGTGACCACGCACTGGATGCCGACAGACGATGCGCTGGCAGGTGCTGTCAAGTCCGGTCAGTTTGCTGACGGCTACGGTTACGATGTGCGTGCGCTGCCGCGCCGTAATGTGCTGATCACCTCGTCCTTCACCGGATGGAACAACTACATGCGCAATCTGGGTGAGCTGATGGCGGATGCCGAGGCCATGAAGCGCATGGGGAATACGGTGGTTGTCTGGGATCTGCACACGCGGCAACCGAAGAAGATTCTCGATGTACCCGGTGCGCCACTGGAGATCCGCTGTGCCTGGGGCAGCCACAACAACTTCTGCCTGACCACGACCGCGCTGACTTCGAAGATCTGGCTGATTTACGAAGACGCCCAGGGTGAGTGGCAGGCTAAAGACGTTGCCGATATCGGTGATGCCTCGAAGATTCCGTTGCCGGTGGATATCTCAATCTCAGCCGATGATCGGCTGCTGTGGGTCAATACCTGGAATGACGGGCTGGTGCGCCAGTTCGATATCAGCGATCCGTTCAAACCCGTGCAGGTGATGGCACAGCGTGTGGGCGAACAGGTGAACATGGTGTCACAGAGCTGGGACGGCAAGCGGCTGTACTTCACCTCCTCGCTGCTTTCCAACTGGGACAAGCAGGCACCGGCGGGCCCCGATCTGCAGTATTTCAAACTGTATAGATGGGATGGTAAGTCGCTGGTACCTGAATTTTCGATCGACTTTATCGCCGCAGGACTCGGCCTGCCCCATCAGATGCGCTTCGGCTCCTACGCCCTCTATGGTCTTCGTCGGCCCCAGGCGCCGGAGATGCTCTCCAGCACCGATGATTGAGTTACTGCTGTGCGCCGTCTTGGTGAGCGCCAGTGCCGCGGTCCATTCTGAGACCCGACAGCATGAGCATGCCGAACCAGAGGTGCTGGCGCCGGGGTATTACGATCTGACCTTTGACGCCCCCCGTGCCGGCAGCTATGAACTGCCGGGTCTGGGGCATGCGGCGGATGGCGTGGTTCTGCTCGACACGGGAGAACCTGTGCGGCTGCATGATCTTTATGCGGATCGAGTGGTGGTGTTGAGCTTCATTTACACAAGCTGTGGTGATGTGAACGGCTGCCCGCTGGCTACCCACGTGCTGGCGCGGGTGCAGGAGCGTCTGGCGAAGGCAGCGGAACTTGCTGCGAAAGTGCGTCTGGTGAGCTGGAGTTTCGATCCGGAGCGCGATACTCCGGATGTCATGCGCACCTACGGTGCCAGATTTCAGAACGCAGAAGTCGACTGGCGCTTCGTGACCAGTGCCGATTCCCGGTCTCTGGCACCCCTGCTGCTTGATTACGATCAATCGGTCATTCAGGAGATTGATGCGCAGGGTCGTCCTCTCGGCACGCTGTCCCATATACTCCGGGTGTACCTGATCGACACCCGCGGTGTGATTCGCAATATCTACAGCGTGTCCTTTCTGCATGCGGACACGCTGCTCAACGATATCCGCACGCTGTTGGCTGAAAGCAGTCGCTGACTGCCCTGACTTGGAGTCCGATAGGGCGACCTGTACCATGACTTGTCGATTTTTCGCGTCACAAGTCGCGGTCGCAGGGAGGCGCCGGGATGGATGAACAGCGAGTGCAGGCGGGAAGCAGGCTTTGATCCGACAGGCGGTCCAGTCAATTCTGATTCTGCTGATGGTGGCAGCGTGCGCGGCGGTTGCTTCCGCCGCCGAATACGTCCGATTTCATCGATATTCTGTCGATCAGGGACTTCCCCAGTCCGTGGTACAGGCCATCGCGCAGGACACCCGGGGCTTCATATGGCTCGGCACCCAGGGTGGGCTGAGCCGCTACGATGGCCACGAGTTCGTCAATTACTTCCTGGAACCGGATGATGCGAACAGCATCAGCAATGACTGGATACCTGTGCTTCATGCGGATGACCAGGGCATGGTCTGGATCGGGACCCAGCGAGGGCTGAATCGGCTCGATACGAAGACGGGAGCCATTACCCGCTACTACTCCGATCCTGCTGACCCCCAATCCCTGAGCGGGAACCATATCCGGGCCATCGAACCGGACGCCCGGGGCTGGTTGTGGATCGGAGATGACACCGGCGGCATCACCCGGATGGACCTGGATTCAGGGACCTTCGAGCGGGTGACAGACGGCGGCCTTGCAAATCAGCGGGTACGGGATCTCTTCCTCGACGCGGGCGGATTTCTCTGGATCGGTACCAACGGCGGTGGTCTGCTGCGCCTCGACCCCCTGAACTCCCGGGTCAGGCAGATCGATCTGGAAGGCAGCGACGATCGGGTGCATGCCATAGCGGCTGATGCCCGGGGTGATATCTGGGTGGGCAGCAGCGAGGCAGGACTGTACCGGCTGGACTCCCAGGGCCAGCTCAAACGCCGTTACCGGAAGGGCGATGGTTCCGGGCTCAGCTCCAATGCGATCCGGGTACTGTTTGTCGACAGCCGGGGTGATGTGTGGATTGGCACAGACAGCGATGGGGTGAACCGGTTCGTGACGGGGGAGGACCGGTTCGAGTCCATCCGCCGACACAGCGCCAATGATAGAAGCCTGAACGACGACCATGTGGCGGCGCTGTTTGAGGATCGCGGCGGTGTGATCTGGGTGGGTACCCAGGTTGGCGTCAATACCTGGAACCCGCTGCTCAGTGCTTTTGCCACCTACTCGAGCCCGGCAGAAGGTAACGGCGGCCTGACAAACAACTGGATTTCGAGTTTCGCGGAGGGCGACGACGGCAAAGTGTTTGTCGGGACCGCAGGCGGTGGTGTCAGCCTGCTCGAACTGGACACTGGAGAAATTCACCCCTTCGGTCCGGGAGACGGTCCGGGCGGACTCAGGGATCCCCGGGTATTTGCGCTGGCGGTCTCTCCTCAGGGTGAGTTGTGGGCGGGGACCCGGGCGGGTGGGCTGTTCCGCTACCGTGCAGAACAGGGCGACTGGGAGAACTTCCGGCACGACCCGGAAGATGCCGGAAGCATCAGTTTCGATGCCATTACCAGTCTGCTGTTCGACTCCAGGGGCAGACTCTGGATAGGCACTTATGGCGGCGGATTGAATCGCTACCTGGGAGAAGGCAGATTCGAGCGGTTCCGTCACGACCCCGGCAATCCGGCGAGTCTGTGTTCAGACCGGATGCTCTCGATATACGAAGATCGCGGTGCCCGGCTCTGGATCGGCACCCATGGGGATGGCCTGTGCCGGCTCGAACCCGACACCGGCGTATTCGAGACCTATCGCCATGACTCCTCGAAAGCGGACTCGCTCGCCAGCGACGTGGCCTGGTATGTCACCGAGGATGGCGCGGGCAATCTCTGGATAGGAACTGCGGAGCGGGGTGTGTCGGTGTGGCGTGCGGAAGACCGACAGAGTGGCCAGCTGCGCTTTGAACATCTCGGCATCGAGGAGGGGCTTGCCGGCAGGACCATCTACAGTCTGGTGAGTGATTCCGCAGGCCGGGTCTGGGCGGCGGGCAATCGGGGACTTACACGGATTGATCCCGGCACCCGGGAAACAGTGAACTTCACCGTGGCGGATGGCCTGCAGGGCAATGAATTCAATTTCGCCGCAGCGCTCAGGCTCGCTGACGGCCGCATACTGTTTGGTGGAAACAATGGTTTCAACGCCTTCTACCCCCACGAAATCAGGACCAACCTCCACGCACCTCCTGTGGTGCTGACCGATCTGATCCGACTGAATGAATCCGTTCTGCCTCACACCCTGATGGAGGAGTCAGGAGTGGTGCAGTTCGACCATCGCGATCAGCTGATAGCCTTCGAGTTTGCGGCCCTGGACTTCACCGACCCCTCGGGTAACCGCTACGAGCATTTCCTTGAAGGATTCGACACGGACTGGGTGATCGATGGGAATCGACGCCGGCTTACTTACACGAATCTGCTGCCTGGTGATTATCGGTTGCGGGTCAGGGCGGCGAACGGCGATGGTGTCTGGAGTAGTGACGAGCTGGTACTGCCCTTCCGAGTATTGCCGGCTCCCTGGGCAACCTGGTGGGCGAAGTCCGGCTATGTCCTCGCCGTGCTGATGGTTTTCTTCGCGGTGTATCGCGTGCAGGCGCGGCGTCTCGCCTATGCGGAAGAAATTCGGAAGATCAACACAACGCTGGTTGATCAGATCAACCAGCGACAGAAAAAAGAAACGGAGCTGCGTCTTTCGGAGCAGCGTTCCCAGCGCTATCTGGACGTTGTCGAGGTCATCATTCTCGCGCTGGACCGGACCGGCCGGATCACGATGATCAATCAGAAGGGTGCCCGGGTACTTGGTGGCAGCGAAAGCGAAATCGTCGGGTCTGATTTCTATGAAACCTTTGTACCCGCCGAAGTCCGTGGGGAAGTGCGTGAGCGCTTCGAGCAGGTTGCGCAATATGCCTACTCGGAGTCGCCCATCAAACCGAAGGAAGGAATCGAGCGACTGATCGCCTGGCACACGATTCCACTTCCAGCCGGAGAAGGCATGGCGGCTGGAATTCTGATTTCCGGCACGGATGTCACCCAGGTGCGCAATCTGGAGCGCCAGTTGCGGGATGCGCAGAAAATGGAAGCACTCGGCACCATGGCCCGGGGTGTTGCACACGACTTCAACAACATCCTCAGTTCGATTCTCGGTTATGCGGAGCTCAGTCTTGCAGAGCTGGACAGCTCGAGTCGCGCACGCGACTACCTGCGCAAACTCGAAACATCGGTCGACAGGGCGCGTGAGCTGGTACAGGGCATCCTCACCTTCGGTCGGGGCAACCCCCGTAGGCCCAAGCCGGTCAGTGTCGCCGGCGCAGTAGCAGAGGCTCTGCAACTGTTGAAGCCGGTGCTTGGTGAGCGGGTTCGCATTGAAGATGTTCTGGACCCGGAATCGGGAGCGGTACTCGCCGATCCCACCCAGCTGCTGCAGGTAGTACTCAACCTCGGTACCAATGCGGGGCAGGCAATGGGTGAGAAAGGAGGGGTATTGCAGGTCAGGGTTCAGCCCCACGACGTGGATATCGAAAAGGCACGCTCAACCGCAGTGCTGGCGCCGGGCTCCCACGTGAAAATCACGGTGGCGGATAATGGTCCGGGTATGGATGACTTCACCCTTGCGAGAATATTCGACCCGTTTTTCACCACACGCCGGCGCGAGGAGGGAACCGGCCTGGGGCTGGCGGTAGTGCACGGTATCGTTACCCAGCTGCGCGGCTACGTGGAAGTAGAGAGTGAGGTCGGGCGGGGATCAACCTTCACCATCTATCTGCCCTGCTGCGAAGAATCAGCGGCGGGTCGGGTCGAAGAGCCGGTCATTTTCGGAGCGCCTGCACCGGGGACAGAGACCATTCTGTTTGTGGATGACGAGCCGGCTGTGCGCGCCATCGTCGAAGAATCACTCACCAAGCTGGGATATCGGGTATTCACCGCGCCGGACGGAGTTTCTGCTCTGGCGCTGTTCGAACAGCTTGGCGAGGGTCTGGATCTGGTGATCACCGATGAAACCATGCCGACCATGCCGGGCCACAAGGTGGTCGAAATCCTGCGTGAGAAACGACCGTCGATGCCGGTGATTCTGATGAGCGGTGCGGGTCAACCGGCGAATGTGCACGTGGACCTGTTTCTGGATAAGCCTTTCACACTCAGTATGCTCGCAAGTGCGGTTCGCAGTGTGCTGGCTCCCGTGTCCTGATCAGCCCTGCGCTCAGCGCAGGTAGCGGGCCAGGAACTCATCCATGACCTGAAAGAACTGCAGTCTATGGCGGGCGATGCTGAGGAAGTGGTCGCCATCCGGCTGTTCTATATAGGTGTAGGTTTTTCCCGACTTTTCCAGTGCGGCGGCGAGATCTCTGGATTGCTCGATCATCACGCTGCGGTCCATATCTCCATGCACGATCAGCAGAGGGACATCGATACTGTCGACCCGGCGCAGGGGTGAATTGGCATCCATCGCGGGGCCGCTCTGAATTCGAGCCAGCGCTAGTTCACCCAGGTCGAATTCGTTTACGCGCACCTTCAGTCCGGCCAGGTCCGTAACCCCGGCAAAAGATACGGCGCAGCGTATGAGATCGGGTGTCTTGAAGGCAGCGACCAGGGCGACATAGCCACCGTAGCTGCTGCCGACCACACAGACCCGGTCCGGGTCGGTGATTTTCTGCTCGATCAGCCAGTCAAGGCCGTCCATCACATCCTGCTGCATGCGCAGGCCCCACTGTTCGAATCCGGCGGCCAGGTGGGCTGCCCCGTAGCCGGTCGAGCCGCGAAAATTCGGTTGCAGCACCGCATAGCCGCGGCTGATGAAGTACTGCGTCCAGTAGTGGAAATGGGGGGCGTCCCGCGAGTTTGGTCCGCCATGCGGAAACAGGATGGTGGGATGTGGGCCGGTGCCTTCCGGCACGGTGAGTATGGCGGGTATCTGATAGCCGTCCCGGGCCGGGTAGCGGATGGTTTTCGGTTCGATCACCCCCGTGAGTTGGGGATATGCGTGGCCGATCAGCCGCATCGATTGCTCACCGTGATCGTACAGATAGTAGCTGGGCGGGCTGGCTGGACCCTCCGCTGTGAAGACGAAGCGATTCTGTGCCCGGTCAGAGTCCATCACCAGGACTCGGGTGTGTACCTTTTCAAGTGTGCGATGGGCTTCGGCCAGCTTTGCTTCCAGCGCCTTGTCAAACCAGTGGGTGGCAACGTCGTCTTGCAGGTAGTGCAGAAGCTGCAGATCATAGGTGTCCGTGTGTGAGAGGAGCGTGCTGAAAACATCGAAATCCGGATCCCGGAACAGGGGTTCGATGTTCTTTCCAGTCGCGGCATCGGCCTGGTAAAGCGCACGGTGCCCGCCTTCGTGGTAACTCAAAAAATAGATCTTGGTCCCGTCGCCGCTGACGCGGATTACATGCGGCAGGAGCAGGGGATTGTCTGCACTCAGGGCAGTGAGGTCGAGCTCGCGAAGCTGCTTCTTTTCCACACTGAAAGCTACTGGAGTTGTGTTCCTGAATCCGGTCGCAAAGCGTACTACGCCCTTCCGGTCGACGTACCAGTCGTACACCGAATCGTGATAACGGCGAATGCGGGTGAGTCTGTTGTTATGAATGTTGAGTCGATACAGGGAGGGCCGGGTCCGCTCCTCCCGTGCGAGCTGCACGATCACATGATCCGGATCATCCGGCAGCCAGTCGCGGATATTGTCCTGATCGACCGGATTCCACTTGAGGTCGCCGCTGCCGCGGTTTACCGGTGCCCTGATCAGTTCGAGAACGTTGGTGCCGTCGCTGTCGACCGCCAGCATCCGTGTGAAGGTGGTACGGCCGTCTCTGTAGTAGCGATAGCGGCTCGCGTCGATCTGGCTGGCCTGCAGGGTGTCGTAACGGCGGATCGAGCAGATGATGCGTCGGTCGCTGGCCCAGCGACACCAGTTGAACAGAAACTCTACAGGATTAGCGGCCATCACCAGGCTGGATTTTCCCGTTGCAATGTCCAGCACCACCGGATGATGGGTCTCCTCGATGGCGCGCATGATCAGCAGCCGCCTGCCGTCCGGAGACAGATTGACGGCCGAAATTTCAGGCAGCGCCGCAAATGCAGAAACCGGCGGCGCGGCGGCCTGCCCGGATGCGGTGATAATCGTGAGTGCGGTAAGTGCGGTGAGTGCAGCAGGCCGGTGCATGATTCACCTCAGGAGTTTTCGCGTGCGGTATCCAGATACTGGCGTACATCGCGCAACAGAGGCAACACCCGATTGAGTTTTGCCAGAGGGAACGCGGCGAGGAAGGTTGCAAGCTGCGGAGATGCTGCTGCCAGTGCCGCCTCGCGTGCCCGACGGCCAGCCGGACTGATGCGAACGAGTTTGCGGCGACCGCTGCACGGGTCCGGTGTGACAATGATGAACCCTTTGTCTTCCAGTTTGGTGAGGGTGTTGGTCATGGCACCCTTTGTGACCTGAAAGGCTGAGGCGAGCCGCCCGGGTGTGGCCTCGTCGTCTACCCGGGTGAACCAGTTCAGAACAGCGAACTGAGACTGGGTCAGCCCATGAGGCATGCTGCGTTGCATCTGATTGATGGAAAGCTGGGAGATGATGCCGATCTCATTGAAGAATGCAAAGGCGGTATCCAGATCCCTGCTCTTCACTGTGCTCATGAGCTGATGTTACACGTCCGGGATTAAATGTTCACTATTAAATAGTTTGATTCTAAACTATTTAAGGAGTAGCCTGGCGGGTAATTCAACTGAAGGCTGTGACTGTCATGGTCAGAGGTATTGTCTGGATCGCGGGTCTGATCCTGCTGGTGGTGGTCGGTGTATTCGGGATGCAGTTCGTTGCTTCAGAGAGCGGCGAAGTCGTGGTCCTGCACAGCATGGGTGCCGCCGGGGTCGAGCAGGAGACCCGTTTATGGGTAGTGGACTTCGAAGGATCCGCGTATCTGCGGGTCGGCGCTGACGGTTCCGGCTGGTATTCGCGACTGCAGGCCCATCCCGAGGCGCGGGTGCAGCGCGGTGCACGGATCGAAAGTTACCTGATCGTCCCGCGACCGGAACTCAGTGCACAGATCAACGCGCTGATGCGGGACAAGTATGGCTGGGCGGATGGCTATATCAGCCTGATGTTCGATCGCCAGGGGGCAGTTCCACTGCAGTTGCAGCCGCTGAGCGGTCTCCGCTCCGGGGTTTGAGCTTCCCTTCAAACGCAGGCGCAAGCCGCTCGAAGGCTTTCACCAGGTGGTCCACCAGCAGATGTACGCGGCGCAGATTGCGCAGCTGAGGGTGATAGAGCAGCCACGCCTGGGCGAAGCGGAATGTGTGTGGTTCTGAGACCCTCACCAGGGAATCGTTGAATTCGCCGATGTAGCAGGGCACTTCGGTTGCGCCCAGACCCCGGGTGGCCAGCTCGCAGAGTACGTCCATATTGTTGCTGCTGACGATGACCCGTCCGATGTCGGGCAGCTGCTCGCCGATCCAGTCCATGCCCTCCGGGTAGCCGGAAAAACCGAGAATCTGTGCCGACTCCCCCCGGCCGATCCGGGCTGCGAGATCCGGGCTGGCATAGAGGGCGGAATGCAGATTTGCGACTTTGCGCCCGACGAGGTTTTCGGGCGGATCCGTGGTGAGCCGAATGGCCAGATCGGATTCCATCATTTCCAGATCTTCCAGTGCGTTTCCGAGCATGAGTTCCAGGACAAGTTCAGGATACTGATGGTGAAACCGCGCCAGATCATCGGCGAGCAGTGTGGCCATACCCGCCGTGGTGGTGAGCCGGATGGTGCCGGCCAGTGCCTGATCACGGCCGAATACGGCGCGCTCCAGGCTTGCGAGATCGCCGTCGATGCTCTGGGCAACATTGAGTACTTCACGGCCCGCATCGGTGAGTGCGAGGTGGCGGCCCTGGCGCTCGAACAGACTGGTGCCGAGCGCGGCTTCGAGACCGGTGATGTGACGGGTGACCGTGGTGCGATTGACACCCAGCCGGTCGGCTGCACCGGCCATCGAGCCTGCCTGTGCCAGCGCCAGGAAGTGTTGCAGATCTGACCAGTCCATAGCCTTCAAGCGGGGTTAAACAGAGGGTGAGAGTACTCCAAGCGGAAGTTCCGTGCATTTATGCACATACCCTGTGCGCATGAGCGTCTCGAAGGTGTGCGGGACGGCTGCTAGAGTCTTGCGGTCGTTCCGGAGGTGGTAAACCACCCGCCCCGGTGGGTTGCCCTCTCCTCCCCATGGCAGACACGCTCTGCACTCCCAGGCAATGGCCGCCTCCGGATCGACGTCTACTCCCCCGCTCACCGGATTTCGAGGTATGGTACTCCGGCAAACAAGGGGGAGAGTGATTTGCAGCAGTCCAAAGGCGTGCCACGGCGTTACGTGGTGGTGTTTCTCGCGTTCCTGTCGGTATTCATCTGCTACATCGATCGCGTCAACATTTCAGTCGCCATCATCCCCATGGCAGAAGATCTGGGATGGAGCATGTCCACCCAGGGTACGGTGCTTTCCTCCTTTTTCGTCGGCTATCTGCTGCTCCAGGTGGTTGGTGGCAGACTGGCGGACCGCTTCGGTGGCAAGGTCGTGCTGGGAGCGGGCGTGCTCCTGTGGTCACTGTTCACCATTCTCACCCCTCCCGCGGCCTGGCTCGGCATCACCGTGCTGATCGCTGCGCGCATCGGTATGGGTATGGGGGAAGCGGTGACCTTCCCCTCCATCTACAGTCTCTACTCCAAATGGATTCCCCTGAGCGAGCGATCCCGGGCGGTCGGCTTCGCCAACAGCGGTATCCCGCTGGGTACGGTGTTCGCGCTGGTCGTGACCCCGATTATCGTCGTCGAACTGGGCTGGGAGTGGGCCTTTTATCTGTTTGGCGCCGTCGGGGTGATCTGGTTTGTGATCTGGCAGCGCAGTGTGTCGGCGTTACCTCAGAATCATCCGGAGGTCAGTTCCGAAGAACTGGCTGTAATCGAGGCGGGGACATCGGTCGGTGAGACTGCACCGACGCCGGATCTGATCGAATTCCTCAAGTGCGGACCGGTGTGGGCCATCATCATCGCGCACTTCTGCAACAACTGGTCGCTCTATGTGCTGCTGTCCTGGCTGCCGACTTTTGTGAACAAAGGCCTCGGTGTGGACTATGCCTCAGTCGGCTGGGTCACCATGATTCCTCACATTGCCTCTTTCTTCTTTCTCAACATTGCCGGCAACATTGCCGACCGTCTGATCCGCAGCGGCATGGATGTCGGCCGGGTGCGCAAACTCATGCAGACCATCGGCTTCGGAGGTATCGCGACAGCACTGCTGATCGTGGGTGAAGTACAGACCGCCTGGATGGCGATCACCGTGATGACAGTGGGCAATGCGCTGGGTGCCTTCGTGACCGGCGGTTTCTCGGTCAATCACATGGACATCGCGCCACGGCATGCCGGAACCCTGATGGGTATCACCAACACCGCCGGCACGATCCCGGGCATCATCGGCGTATTCGTGAGCGGACTCATTCTCGAACTCACCGGTTCCTGGGCGCTGGTGTTTCAGGTGGCGGCCGGGATTACCCTGGTTGGTCTCATCGCCTTCCTGCTGCTCTCCAGCGGGAAGAAAATATTTGATTGAATCTGCACAATGGAGAAGTTCGATGGCAGCTGATCCGGGCCCCCACGATCTGAATCTCAAGCGACTGGTTCTGGGCCCTCAGGGTAAAGGTGCGCCGCTGAAAGTTGAGCCGGCGGCCTGAGAAGAAGACCCGGCTGCTGTTTGTGACGCCTGGAGAAGGCACACAGCACGCCGATCAGCCACCCGGACGCTGAGTCGTTGCTGCCCTCTCTAGAAACCCACTGAGAGGAACAGCAGCGGGCCGGAGAGATCCAGATCGAATTCTTCGTTTGAATCCGAATCGTCAACCTTGAGGTTGAGATTGAGATACTGGTACCCGGCTCCGACGCCGAATCGCTCGAAAGGCCGCCATTCGAGGGCAGCCCGGGCGGACAGCAGCCGACCGTCATAATCCTTGTAGTTCAGACTGAAGTATCCGGCAGTGCCCTGCAGATAGAGGTGATCGCTGATCATCACGCCGCCACTCAATGTGGCATTGGGCAGTGGTGCTGTTGCCTCTGCCCTGTCCACTCCCAGATCGAGCGTTCCACCGAGCGGCAGGTCGACGACCGCCCCCAGCTCGAAGCTCAGATCCGCAATATGAACACCTGCACCCAGACCGAGATGAGCGTCTTCTGTCTTCACGAAATCCCAGCCGAGATCCACGATGTAGAGTTCGGATTCGAAACTGGAAGTCAGAGTTGCGCCGGTGGTGAAAAGCACCTCGCCGAAGTCACCGTCGAACTCTGCCGTGTTCGAGCCATTCGCATCGAAGCTGCTGTAGCTGGCACCAATATGAAAACGATCAGAAATCTGCCATTTGCCGCCAAGCCACAGAACCGTGTCAGAATCCTTCATGCCGAGATCTGAAAGATCGAGTTCGGTTTCGGGTAACCCATCCAGCGTATAGGCGAATGTGGCGTCGGATTGAGTCCACATTGAGCCGATACCAAAGGTGAAGGTGTCTCCGAAGCCGGGTTTGGCTGCGGAAGCAGTGCCTGCAGAGATGAGGCAGATAGCGCCGAGAGTCAGTGCCGCTGTAGTTCGCATCACTTAGCTCCTTTAATCAGGGGAAATCCGGACAGGTGGCAGAATGAAGTGTCGGGAAGCGGAGGCGGTGTGGACGATTCTGCCATCCTCTGCAGCGCAATCCCACATGAGTCGATGGTGATATCTGGATGGAACTCGAAAATGAGACACGCGTACACCTTTTGCCTGCTCTTGCTGCTGACTGCCGGGTGCAGCAGGCCGGATGACAGAGCTGAGTCACCTCAGACAAAAACCGCCGTAGACTTTGTGATTGCCGGAGGGCGGATCGTGGACGGTCTCGGTGGCCCGGCCTTCACAGGGGATCTCGTGGTTGACGCAGGCCGGATCATCGAAATCGGCACGGATGCCCTGGCCCGGTTCGATGCAGAACAGGTCATCGACGCCGGCGGCCGGGTGGTTGCGCCGGGATTCATAGACCCCCACTCACACGGCGATCCTTTTACGACCCCGATGTTCGAGAATTTTCTCGCCATGGGCGTCACCACGATCACCCTTGGTCAGGATGGATCGAGTCCGGAGACGGAGGACCTGAGCGACTGGCTCGATCGGGTGTCCGGGTCAGGTATCGGTCCGAATCTCGCGATGTTCGCAGGTCACGGTACCCTGCGCACGGTCTCCGGGATCGGCATGGACCCGCGGCCTTCAGCCACTGCAATCAGTGAACTCGCGGAGCGACTGGACACTGCGCTGGATGTCGCTTTTGGCATGAGCACAGGACTCGAGTACAACCCGGGGCTGCATGCGTCGGCGGCCGAGCTGGAGGCGCTGGCCAGGGTTGTGGGTCGCAGGGATCGGGTGATCATGTCCCACCTGCGTACGGAAGACGATGACAAGCTGGCAGATGCGATCGGAGAGCTGGTGGAGCAGGGTGCGCATGCGCGTGTGCATATAGCGCATCTCAAGTCTGTGTACGGTAAAGGCAGCGCCAGGGCGAAGGAGATTCTCGACATTCTCGCCTCGGCCCGGGATGGTGGCGTCACAATCACCGCCGATACCTACCCGTATTCCGCCAGCTACACGGGCATCGGCCTGCTGTTTCCGGTCTGGGCGAAGACGACCGAGCAGTTCCTCGAGGCAAAGTCTGAGCGACGTAAAGAGCTGGCAGACTACCTGCGACAAAGAGTCAATCTGCGGAATGGACCGCAGGCGACTCTGCTCGGCACGGCCCCCTATACTGGAAAAACCCTCGCGGATCTGTCCCGTGAACTTGAACTGCCTTTCGAAGAAGTGCTGATCGAGAAACTGGGTCCGCAGGGCTTCTCAGCGGCGTATTTTGTGATGGACGAGGCTCTCCAGTCTGCTCTGCTCGCGGATCCCTGGGTTGTGATCAGCTCGGATGGTGGCCCGGGTACTTATCATCCGCGAGGTTACGGGACCTTCGCCAAAGTGATCGAAGACTATGTGATGTCGCAGAAGCTGCTGAGTCTTGAAACCGCGGTGGCGAAAATGACGTCTATCCCGGCAGATATTCTGGGGATAGCAGATCGCGGGCGTCTGGAGTCAGGGATGGTGGCGGATGTGATTCTCTTTGATCCGCAGCGGGTGCGAGCGCGCGCCTCCTATACCCAGCCTCAGATACTGGCGGAGGGATTTGATCTGGTGATGGTCAATGGCCGGATCGTGCGCCGCGATGGTGCGATGACGGGCGTGGTATCCGGTCGGGTATTGCGGCCGGCGGCCTCGGGGTAACTCAGGCGGACTGGAACGGGAGAAACGAAACATGAGTGTCGAAGCATGAGTATCGAAATTAATGGCGTCGCCCACATTCAGATGACACTGCGTGAGCCCGAATCGGGCCTGCCTTTCTGGGAGAGGCTGTGCCACTTCCTAGGGATGAAAACATTGATCCGCAATGACGACACCGTCTATTGCATCGGCGGTCGGACCGGCATCCTGGTGCGGGCGGCGCCCCAGGACAAGCGCGACAGAGTTTTCGACCAGTGGACACCCGGACTGCATCATCTCTGCCTGCGAGCCCGTTCGGCAAAGGACGTGGATCGTGTACATGAGTACGCGCGCGATGAACTGGGGGCGAAGATCGTCCACCCGCCCGAAGCCGGTGAGCATTTTGCGCCGGGCTACTACTCGGTGCTCTTCGAGGACCCGGACGGCATCAGGGTTGAGGTGAACCATGTGCCGGGGCAGGGCCATTTCGGTGAGAAGGGGCGGCTGGGACCCGGAGGAAGTGGTCCGGCGAAGCGCTACGGCGAAGAGGGGCTGGGTTGAGAAAACAGGTTGAGGATCAGCTCGAGCGGACGGCTTGAGTTGCCTGGTTAAGCGCTATACTGAACCGGCTGACGCGGTTGCTCACACAATTTACACAGATCCCATCGTTCACGACCGGTTACGGCTGAGGAATTGAAACATGTACGCACACGGAATGATCGCGCCGGTTCTGGCGCTGGTGAGCTGGACCTTTGTCATGCTGATCTGGATGTATGCGACTCGAATACCCGCGATGGGCAAAGCCAGAATCGACCTGGTGGAACTTTCGCGCACCGGCGCTTCCCTCGTATTACCTCCCGAGGTCGCCCGGGTGGCGGACAACTACAACCATCTGCACGAACAGCCGACGATCTTTTATGCGCTGGCGCTTGCCGCACACATGGCGGGAGTGGTTGATCCGATCAGCGTGGGATTCGCCTGGTCCTATGTGGTGGCCCGGGTGGTGCATTCCATGACCCAGGCGACACGCAATGTGATTCTGGTGCGCTTCCTGGTGTTTCAGGCGGGGAGTTTCATCCTCTTTGTGCTGCTGATCCGCACGCTGCTCGCGCTCTAGTACGCAGTGGGATGATCGCTCAGGGCGACCGTGGCGCACCCTCCTCGACATTCCCAGCCCCGTCCGCCTGAGCCGATCTTGCGAAGAATTCTGCGCCCCGTAACCCGGGACCCGCTCTGGCCCTGATCTCCTTCGGTGCCAGTCTCCGGCCGTCGGCGGCATGAATGCCGACCGGCTGGATGGGCTTACCGTCCTGCCGGTCGACGAAGGTGAGCCGGTCACCGTCCGGGTGTGGCATGTAGGTGTC